>CAZIAN010000139.1:0-10716 GCA_964537355.1 uncultured Pirellulales bacterium
ATAGCTTAAAAGGAAAATGGGCAGATAACCTGCCGGCGGTGGTACATGCAATACACGGGCTGGCCTTCCATCCGTACCAAAGCCAATGGCTCAACAGGTTTTATATCGCCACCGAGAAATCGGCTGCAAAACGAACGGACTTTTTTATCAGTGTTGCCGATGCAATGACCCGACAGACGACGGACGCAGGTATCGGTAGGGGCGAGCAGTTTGTTACCGCTTATTCGGCTATCGAAGAAGATGATTTCTTAGAGCCAATATCGCAGGAGCGCAAAAAGGATTTCCGGCGAAAGTATGAAATCGACAAAGATTCAATTGTGCTTGTTACTATCGCACGATTATTTATGCTCAAAGGGCATAAATATATTATCGAATCAGCCAAACAGCTCTCAAAACGATTTGAAAAGTGTGTTTGGCTGTTTGTCGGGGACGGGAACCTGTCCGAACATTTCAAACAACAAGTTCGCCAGTTAGGATTAACTGAAAAGTTCAAATTCACCGGCCTATTACCGCCGAGCCAAATACCCCTTGCCATACAATCATCTGATATACTCGTCCACTGCTCGCTGAGGGAGGGACTTGCGCGCACTCTGCCGCAGGCAATGCTTTGCGGCAGGCCGGCCATATCCTTCGACGTTGACGGTGCAAAAGAAGTCGTAAATGAAAATACAGGCCGATTGATTGAGCCCAAAAACATCGAGCAATTAACAAAGGCCTGTGCCGAATTGATCGAAGATGAGGGCTTGAGAAAGAAACTCGGCGAAAACGGCAGGAATTCCGTAAAAGAAAAATTCGCACCGGAAACAATGGTCGATACCATCGAGGCGGTGTACCGTAAACTGCTGAATCAGAAATAATTCCACTTAAACGGGGAAAGAAAAATGAACGAGACAATTGGATATTGCGGCCTGAATTGTCAAGGCTGCCAAATCTATCTGGCAACGAGGGAAAAGGACGAAGAGAAACAATTTCAAATGAGAGCTGAAATAGCTCAACAAATCAAAGAGCATTACGGCCAGGAATATAAGCCGGAAGATATCTCCGACTGCGATGGATGTAAGACCGAAGGCGGAAGATTATTCTCAGGAAGCCACAACTGCTATATGAGAAAGTGTGCAAGTCAAAAGCATATTGAAAATTGTGCATATTGCGACGGATATCCCTGCCAAGAGCTTGAGAAATTGTTTGCTACAGACAAGGACGCCAGAAAAAGATTAGATGCTATACAAAACACAATATAAGTTGTCCCGATAACAGGGCCTGTTGCAAAATCATTTACAAGATAATGTGTGCGGAACGAGCATGCGGGGGAAATTTGAAAATTGGTTAACATCAGCAAAGATATTTTGTTCAATATTACCTACTCACCCTGAACCTGCTGCCTATAGCTTAGCGGCTTGCTTTATATTGTTAATGAATCTATAATTGCCGCATCTATACAGGAGATTTGTATTATGAAGACATTGACAAAAGAAATCTGGATGGACATACCGCAGCGGCGGGCGATTGTATCTATCCATAACGAAGTAGAGCGGCTTGTAGATAAAAGCGGCGTTCAGGACGGCCTCGTACTTGTTAATGCAATGCACATAACAGCATCGGTATTTATCAACGACAACGAATCGGGCCTTCATCACGATTATGAACTCTGGCTGGAAAAGCTCGCCCCCGAAAAACCGCACAGCCAATACCGCCATAATGGGTATGAGGACAACGCGGATGCTCATCTGAAACGGCAAATAATGGGACGCGAGGTGGTAGTCGCAATTACAGACGGAAAGCTTCATCTCGGGCCGTGGGAGCACATCTTCTACTTCGAGTTTGACGGTAAACGCAAAAAACGTCTTTTAGTAAAAATCATCGGCGAATAAATTGGTGACCTGCTGGAACTGATACTTTTTTTAATTGAGGTTGTTGTAATATCGCTATCCGGCGTCATGGCGCCCGGGCCGGTGACGGCGGCGGCGATTGGGATGGGGACACGTTCGCGATACGCAGGTATGCTTTTAGCCGTTGGGCACGGTATTGTCGAATTTCCGCTGATGGTGCTGATAGTGTTGGGTCTGGGCAGAGTACTAAAGCTGCCCACCGCACAAATAATCATCGGTTTGACCGGCGGAGCGTTTTTGCTGATGATGGCAATCCAAATGCTCAAGAGTCTGCGAGCTTCAGAAGAACAACAAACCAAAAACACTAAAAGCACCCCGGTATTGACTGGGATAATACTATCGGCAAGCAATCCATATTTTCTCCTCTGGTGGGCGACCGTCGGATTAACTCTTGCAACCACCGCTACCGGAATAGGGGTATGGGCCTTTGTGATATTCGCAATCGTTCATTGGCTTTGCGACCTTATCTGGCTGACTGCATTGTCGTGGGCGAGTTTCAAGGGCTCGGTATTGCTTGGCCCGCAAGGAATGAAAATAGTGCTTATGATTTGTGCGATAGCGCTATTTTTCTTCGGCCTGTTCTTTATTTACAATGCCATCATGATTTTGTTTAAGTAATTTTTCACTATCTTGCGTGACATTTAGAATTTGTTTCAGACTGTATTGTGCCAGGGCGTTTCGCTGAGATTGATTTATCTGCTCAAGTGTGCGTGACTGATCGGGGGCAGACTGTGCAAAACCCACCACAGATACGGCTTCAGCTATATCGGACAACCTGATGTTTGCCGGGTCTTTTACGGGCAAGTATCCCACTGCAGGCTCGGAAGTTTTCGCTATCAGTCCCCTTCTGACGAGATGGTTGAGAATTTTATCCCCAAACTCGGGGGGAACATCTAATTTACTGCAAATAACCTCCGGCGAAATCGGCGCCTGATCCTTCACGAAAGCAATGGCTATCTCTCTTACAATGTTTATGGCGGTAATGTCATTTGCAATGAAATATTCTTCGTCTTGTTTGGCAGCGGCAATCTCTGCGGCATCGAGACTGCTTAGATGCTGAGTGGTAAAGGTCAACTGCAAGCCGAACAGCACCGTGAGCCAGGTAATATAAATCCAGAACACGGTCATCGGAACCAGGGCCATTACTCCATATACCGTGCTGTACAGCTTTAATTCCGTGATACCGTATCCGAAGGCACTTTTGGCGGCTATCCAGACCAAAGCCGCTACCGCTGCGCCCCAAATGGCGGCTTTTGTCTTAACCTTTGTATTCGGCAATACAAAATAAAGTAAAAAGAAGGCAACGGTAGCTACGAGAAAAGACAAGAGAACAGGCGCAAAATCTGCGAGAAACGTTTCTTGAAACCATTCGACATTTTTATATGGATTGGCTATATAAATACCGGCTCCTAAAAGCAAAGGCCCAAGAGTAAGGAGCGCCCAATAGCTGATAATTCGTTGCAGAAAATTTCTGCCTCTTGCAACATGCCAGATATTGTTAAAGGCTTTTTCTATCGTAGAAAGCAAAGATAAAGCCGCCCACACGACAATTACAATACTAAACAGGGTAATCGAACCTTTGTTTACACCGGAAAAAAATTCACTGACTATGTTATTGAGATATTCGGTTATTTTTACTACTTCTTCCGGTTTCTCCTTTTCAGGTGTTATTTCTATAGTTGACAGGTTAAGCTGCTCATAAACAACATTCCTTAGATCTTCAGCAACGTTACTATAAGCCGGGAATGACTGGAATATTAAAAGCGTTACGATAGCCAGGGGCACGATCCCGAAAACCGTATGATACGACAGAGCGGCCGCCTGGCGACCTGCATGGTTTTTCTCCAGCAGTCTGATACAATGAGACCACAGTTTAATCTGAAAGACCGCAAACCGGCCGGCCTTGCCAAGCTGAGTCGTAGGCGTTGATAAAAGCTCCTTAAGCGATAACATATCTATACCCTTTCAATTCAAGATTATATCGGCAAATTCAGGTGGGAACCTGCGGGAAAACAGCAGGCTAAATGAAGAAACTTCCACATTCCGATTTGTCGGCAATAGAGCCGGCGGGCCTGTTTTACTTCAATAAATTTTCAAGACCTTTTAGCAACTGATTTTCCAATTGCTGCCTTAACTGGCCCTCAAGGAGCTTATCAATATCAAGTTCGGGCTTATCGACAGTACCCCTGAGTGATACCTTAATCCTTTGGCTGGTAGTTTCCTGACCGACTCTTACCGTTCTGCCATCGGCGGTGTAGGGTAATGTTACAGTCATATCCAGACTCTTATCCAGACCGATAACTCCTTTGAAATTGACGGGATTGTCACCGATATCCATCTGCATATCATCATATCTGAGAAATCCATCCCGCAAGACGAACTTCGTAGGATGGATAGTAATAACCGCACCTCGGGCACTGGTACCGCCGGTTGAAAAAATCGTGTTGAGTAAACCTGAGGCCTGCAAGAGCAATTGGTCCATTGAAACCGTACCAACAACTTCAACTTGATTTTTGGCGGCGGCATCGAGCGGAATAGTGAGCTTCTCACAGTTAAAAGAAGCAATGCCGCTGGCATTAACGGCATCTGCGAAAATTGGGTTGAGGTACATCAGAATCTTTTTAGTCGTCAGGTCGTTGATTTTGATATTCTTCATTAGCTGGAGCGGTTCGGCCATTTTCAATTGAGCTGGTTTTTGGTTGAAATCCACCTGGCCGGCAAAATTAAACTGCCCTTCGTTGACAGTAGTGTTAAACGGTACAATTTTGAGCTGGCCGTTACGGATTTGAATATCTACGTCGGTCGGGCCAAAATCCAATCCCATATAACCGGCCTGTCCAAATCCCAATTTAGCGTCGGCTGTAAGATTAGCCATGAGTTTGTCCGGCTCCTCGGAAGCATATTCACTGAGGAAACTCACAGAATCTTTTCTCTGACCCTTAAGTGTCAGACCTTCCGGAAGAAACGGTGCAGTGAAAACACTGAGAGCCGCCCAGTCATACTCTAATTCCGCCTGTCCGGTCAATTTAGTCTTGCCCGCGTCAGTAAGCTTGCTAAATTCGCCTTTACGGATTTTTATCTGCGGGCTATCAAGTTGTAATTTTTTGATATTTATAGTTTTCTCTTTGGGATTTATCTCAACTTCAAAAACAAGTGAGACTTCATTCGGCTCAAAGGGCTTTTCGCCGGGATAAGTGAGCTTAAGAGCTTTAATTTTTGTCGAGTCGGTTGTTACTTTGTAGATGTTTTTATCCGAGCTGATGGAAACTTTTGATTCGGCAATACCAGCAAGCTGTGTTTCTTTCGGTAAAGAAGCAAATAAAACCGCAAATGGCTTCACTTTTTCGAGGTCAACATTCTTAGCGGATATATCCATACTCACAGGTACTTGCGTATTTTCACCAATTGGAAGAACGGCCTGGTTTATATTGATTTGGCCCAAACTCGTATTGGCCTCAATAGAATTAAAGGTCAGCACTTTAGCCTGTCTGTCCACAGCAAAAGCAAATTTAATATCTGCCCCCGGCTCTTGCGCCGTGATCCCATCCGTTGAAGTTATGCGAAAGTTTTTAACCTGTGACGCACCTCCTCCAGTTATCTCGCTTTTATTAACCGACAACGTACCCTGTTCAACAATCTCTCCGGCTATCTCGTATTTACCTAAATCTACGAACTGGCCGAATTCCGATTGCAGTTTTTCCAGGTCAACATAACCATCATATTTAAGCTGTTCAAGAAGTCCGCTGGCATTAATTCTTGCAAACGAAGCAGTTATATCGAGTTCATCGAAACGTATTTTGTTCTTATTGGTTGAAATCTGAAGCTTGCCTGCAACCGGTTGGGAAAGAGCAAGCTTTTTGTCTTCGATGGTGCCGGCCAATTCGTTGAGATTTACCTGGCCATTAAGTTTGCCGCGATTTGCTATAATATTTCCGCTCAATTTACCAGAGGTAACCTTCATTTCCTCTTTGATGCCAAATGTGTGCGGCATTTGAGAAAGAACTGCGGCGGCATCAAGCTCAAAATCAGCATTCAAGCTCACATCCGATTCGGACGTTAAAAAGTCGGACCAGGAACTAAAAGTAGTGGGAACCATTCCGCCGGCTTGTGCAACGAGCCAGTCGCTATCGAACTGGAATTGTTCGATGTTTATCAATTGCTGTTGGCTTGTAAGCTTAACAGTAACATTCAATAGATTTGTTTTCAGATTGTCACCTTTGAGCGCAGGCCCGGTTACATCCAGATTCTTTGCTTTGATTGAGCCTGTCAAATTTTCAAAGTTACCATCTTTAATAACTGCGTTTAAATCGGCCGAAACCATTCCTTTGGCTTGAATATCTATATTTGCCAATTCAAGAATCGAACCCAAAGATTCGAGATCCAGGTCATTAACTTCTACAATCACATCACCGGTAGTACCTTTGAGAGACCAGTTCCTTATCGCCTTATCAGGTTTAATCTTACCCTCAGCGTGAATCTGTGACTTCTGGGCCTTACTGTTAACCACTGCCAGGTTGATATCAAAATCTGTTTGCCTGCCCGGCGGCCGCAGACTCAGTTTCGAGTTTATCTCCGAGAGTTCAACGGTTTTTGCTTTCGAATCTGTCAATTTAAAATTGCCGTCTTTAACGACCACATCCATAACAAGGGCAAGATATCCGGCTTTGGCGGGAATCGGCTCGGATACACCCACAGATTTCTGCCTGCTCACAGGTTGATTATTGAGATTTACGCTTATCTTAGGCTGGTCAATTGTCGTTTGTCCGAATGACAGGTTGCCGATCAAAATTGAACCATAGTGGGGCTTCGTGGTGATTTGCTTTACCTGGACGGAAATCGTGTCTGCATTATCGGCGAAAGTAAGTCCTGCAATACTGATTCCTTTGAACCATCCCATTGAAAGACCGGCGAAATCTATCCGGCCGTCAATTGAATTGTTGATTTTACCTGATACGAAACGATTACCCTTCTTGGATGAAATGAATGCAGGTAAAAACAAGAATACCAGCACAATCAGAATAACGATAAATATCAAAATCAGCTTGATTATCTTCGTAGCGGATTTTTTGGGCAGTTTGGCTTTTGATATCTTTTCGTCCGACATCAATATGATCCCCCAAAATATGGTTGGTACACATAAGCACAAGGCCCTTCAACAATACCTCGTACTATTACGAGATGCGCATTTTTGCCAAAATTAATCGAGTATTATTTCGTCCGATTTACTCTTGATGAGTTCGTCAACCTTGTCGGAGTATTTCTTGGTAATATCATCAGCCTGCTTCTTGCCGTTTTTAAGGTCATCTTCGGTGATGAGTTTGTCTTTCTGCTGTTTTTCGAGATGTTTAATGGCGTCTCTTCGTATGTTTCGAATCCCAACTTTGGTCTGCTCACCTGCTTGTCTGGCCTGCTGAACAAGCTGTTTTCTTCTTTCTCCGCTAAGCGCCGGGATATTAAGTCTGATTACCTTGCCATCCACAATAGGCGCTATGCTGAGGTCACTGGTTTTGATTGCCTTTTCAATTTCTTTAATCGAAGCAGGGTCGAACGGCTTAATTACAATCATATCGACCTGTGGTGCCGCAAGCGTTGCCATCTGTTTCAATGGCGTCGGCGTTCCATAGAAGTCGGCCTTTATGTTTTCAACCAGTCCGGTAGAAGCCATTCCGCTGCGAACGGTTTTTAGCTCATCATGAAGCACTTCTATGGCCTTTTTCATTTTGGATTCGCTGTCAGAGAGTATTTCATTAACGGACATCTTCTTTCCTCGCCTGGTATTTCAAATCTCTATTGATGCATCACTATTTTAGTGCCGACCGGCTCACCACAAATGGCCTTTGTCATGTCGCCCTTCTCGAAAATATTCAACACAATTATCGGAATATTGTTGTCACGGCAGAGAGTTATTGCCGAATGGTCCATTACTCTAAGTTTCTTTTCCAGTACCTGGTCGTAAGTTAATTGTTCAAAAAGCTGAGCATCCGGATTCTTCTCGGGGTCATCACTGTAAACACCCTGGACTTTTGTTGCTTTGATGAGCAGGTCCACATCAAGCTCCGAAGCCCTTAAAGCAGCACAGGTATCGGTGGTAAAAAAAGGATTTCCAGTTCCGCCGGCCAGTATCGCAACTCTTCCGCGTTCAAGGTGACGAAGGGCCCTTCTGCGAATAAAGCACTCGCACATCGCGGGAACCTCTATTGCACTGAGGACCCTCGTGGGCTGACCAAGCTTCTCAAGCGTCTCCTGCAGCGCACAGGCATTGATAATGGTTGCCAACATCCCCATATAATCTGCCGTGTTTCGCGGGATGTGACTGGCCTGCGAGAAAGTCTCCCCCCTAAGGAAATTACCGGCACCCACTACGACGGCAACCTGCGGGCCAATTTTACAAATCTGTGATATCCTCTCGGCAATTGACTCAAGTGAAGGGCCGTCAATCCCGAATTCCCCGGGCCTGCAAAAACTCTGGCCGGAAAGTTTCAGCAATATGCGACTATATTTGCTCGCTACCATTTATTCCTTATCTCCCGTCTGGACAGAAGCGGACTTGCGAGTTTCATCGTGCACATCCTGTATCACGGCTCACAAAGGACGTTTCTTAACCAACCTCAAATCGGACACATCTTTTTATTGCAGCCTCGCCTCCGGCCTGTTTGGCGGCATCGGCAAGGACCTGCGCAACCGACTTGCTGTCGTCTTTAACGAAAGGCTGGTCGAGAAGACAATTCTCGGCAAAGAACTTCCTCATCTTGCCATCGACGATTTTTTCTATGATGTTGGCCGGTTTGTTTTTAACCTGCTCGGCAAAAATACTTTTCTCACGCTCGATGATCTCAGAGTCAATCTCGTCCTTATTTAATGCCAGCGGTTTGGTTGCGGTAATGTGCATCGCTATGTCGCTGGCCGTCTGCTTTAGCACATCTGCGGCTGCTGCATTGTCATCGCTGGTGTCAATTTGAACCATTGTGCCTACTTTGTCATTGAAGTGTATATAAGTGCTGATAAGACCCGGGCCGTCAAGCTTATATTTTGCATAATCCCCAACCTGTGTTTTTTCGCCGGTCTTACTGACAGTTTCGGTTAAAACCTCACTGAATTTTTTTCCGTCAATAACGGTCTCAAGGATATTCTCGGCACCCTGGTCGGCCGGGCATACCAAGGCATAGTCGGTTAGAGTTTTCGCTGTAGCCACAAATCCATCACTCTTGGCCACGAAATCAGTCTCGCAGCAAAGCGTTGCAAGAACTGATGTTTTGCCGTCCTGGCTGCTTTTGCAGACAACCAGGCCTTCGGTAGTTTCTCGTTCGGCGCGTTTTGCCAAAGTGGCAAGACCTTTTTTTCTAAGCGTGTCCATAGCCTGATCGATATTACCATCAGCCTCCTGAAGTGCCTTTTTGCAATCCATCATTCCCTGTCCGCTCATCTTTCTCAGCTTCATCACCGTTGCTGCTGAAATTTCCGCCATATTAATAACTCCTATTCTTGTACTGCTTATATTGTGTTAAAGGAAATCTCTCTATTTGGAATTTGACATTTATACTACGTTAGCCGGAAAAAATATTGCCGGCTGAATACTATAAGTTATCTATCGCAGACTTGTGCTTTTTACTTTGACTCCTGCTGTTCGGTTTGTACTTGCTGGGAGGCAGTATCCGCGTTCTGCGTTGGTTTTTGCTCAACAATTGGCAATGCCTGAGGTCCTTCTTCGCTGGCGCGGGCCAGAACCGGTCTTTTTGAGCGGACGCGTCTGGGCCTTTGAACCGGTTCCTGTCGAACAGAAACCATTGTTTTTCCAATCGCCACGGCATCGGCCAATTCGTTAAGTATCAATTCAATCGCTCTGATAGAATCGTCATTAGCAGGAATAGCCACATCTACTGTGTCAGGGTCCGAATCGGTATCGAGAAGTCCGACAGTTACAACATTCAGTTTTCTGGCTTCCATCAGAGCAAGATATTCCTTTTTAGCATCGATCACAACAACAACGCCGGGCAAACGAGACATATTCCGAACACCCTGGAGATTAGCTTTTATCTTTCTCATCTCCCGCTTGAGTCTCGATGCCTGCTTTTTGCTTTCACGGTCAAGGGTTCCATCTTCGACCATAGCTTCCAATTGCTCCAATCTCTGCAGCCGCGAGCGTACGGTTCGGAAGTTTGTAAGCATCCCACCAAGCCATCGCTGTGAGACATAGTGCATTCCGCACTTCTCGGCGACAGCTTCAACGGCTTTTTGAGCCTGTCGTTTCGTGCCTACAAAAACAACATCTTTTCCTGAAGAGACCACTTCAGCAAGAAGCTTTTTCGCAATCAATAATCCCTTTAAGGTTTTTTTGACATCAATAATATGGATATTACCGCGTTTTGCAAAAATAAACTGGTCCATTTTGGGATTCCATCGGCTCACGCCGTGTCCAAAATGTACCCCTGCATTTATTAGTTTCCGAGCCAGCTCTTTAGCCACAAAAAACCTCCAAACAATCTACCAAAACAAGTCTCATTTGCTACACACAAACAGATAAAGCAAGCAAACTAATAGAAATTGTACTATATGTCAAGAAATTATATCAAGATTTTTTATGCGTCGCAGGTTAATTTTTCCAGTCAGCCGCAGACCGATGTCCTGTCGTTCCGTCAAACAACAGAAGATGTACTCGGTGCATAGAATTATAAAATTGCCTGTTTTGAGATGCGAACAACCATTTCCGCCGAAATAGCAGAGTGTTGGAAAAGCTTATTCATTGAAAAATGCATACAGAGAGCCCATAACCCCACTTGCAAACATAGCATGTACCCGTGAGAATTTTGAGACAGCTTATTTAATACCA
>CAZIAN010000140.1:0-10691 GCA_964537355.1 uncultured Pirellulales bacterium
GTATTTTGTGAGTTTACCCTCGATTGGTGCTCACTTGCTTCCCTGTCGGGGGCCCGAATAAGGAGTTTTGAATTTGAGTCATTTGGATTTTGATATTGTTTAGGATTTAGAGTTTATGGACATGAGCATCAATTATCCAACTTTAGCTCACTTAAGGCACTTTAGTCACTTTAGGCATTCTACAATTATAACATATTTCCAAATACACTCTATTTTAACAAACAAAGCCAATTATATGCGTTTTTCACCTGAAAACGATGATTTCACAAAAAACAAAGCCAATTTAAGCCAAAACAAACCCAATTCAAACCCAATCTGGCCTCTGTTTTTCCTTGTTTATTCGTATGTTCTTTGTATAATTTGCCCAAAAATGAGAAATTCAGTTAAATTTTAATGGAGATTTTACAAAATGGTGGATGCACCTAAGGCAAATGCGGTAGTAGGACAATCTGGCGGCCCAACGGGCGTAATAAACGCCTCGCTGGTCGGCATTATCGAAGAGGCAAAAAAACATCCGGAAATCCAGAATATTTATGGCGCTGTTCACGCCGTAGCAGGTATGGTAAAAGACGATTTCATCGATTTGAAGAAACTCTCAACCGAAACGCTTGAAGTAGTAGCTGCCTCGCCTTCCTCGGCTATAGCTACCAGCCGAGACAAGCCCGATACAGAATATTGTGCGAAAATTCTTGAGGTCTTTAAGAAGCGCAATATCAGGTACTTTTTCTATATCGGCGGCAACGACTCGGCCAATACCGCTCACATCCTCAATACGATGGCCGACGAGGCAAACTTCGACATCCGCTCTTTTCATATCCCCAAGACAGTTGACAACGACCTTTTGGTTACCGACCACTGTCCGGGTTTCGGGACTGCGGCTAAGTTCGTGGCCTGCGCCCTGATGGGAGACGACCTGGACAACAGGGCGCTTCCGGGCGTTAAAATAGACGTGATTATGGGCAGGCATGCAGGTTTTTTAACTGCCGCTACGGTATTGGGTAAGCAAAGAGATGATGATGGCCCTCATCTGGTCTATGTTCCTGAAAGAGCTGTTTCGATGGAAAAGTTCCTTGCCGATGTAGAGGCAGTTTATAAAAAACTAAATCGTTGTGTCATAACTGTAAGCGAAGGAATCTGCGATACCGACGGTGTTACCTGGGCCCAAAAGCTGGCAGACCAGGCGGAAACAGATGATCACGGAAATGTACAGCTCTCCGGCACGGGTGCTCTGGCTGACTTTTTAGCCGGGCAGGTAAAAGACAATCTTGGCGTCAAGCGTGTTCGTGCTGATACCTTCGGCTATCTTCAAAGGAGCTTCCCGGGCATTCAGTCTCCCGTCGATGTTGCGGAGGCCCGATGGTGCGGCCGTCACGCGGTCCAGTTTG
The DNA here is from genome assembly GCA_964537355.1 of uncultured Pirellulales bacterium. Lineage (GTDB taxonomy): Bacteria > Planctomycetota > Phycisphaerae > Sedimentisphaerales > Anaerobacaceae > NIOZ-UU13. The sequence continues at coordinate 1,386 of CAZIAN010000140.1, forward strand.
CAATGAAAGAAGATAACGGCTCGGTGGCAATAGAACGTCTCGGTAATGGCGCCGAGTATAAAATCGAATTGTTCCGCACCGAGCTTTGTAACGTGGCCGAAAAGACAAAATCAATGCCCGATGAATTTATGAACATCGAAGGCAATGGCGTAACCGATGCCTTTATCGAATACGCGATGCCGTTGGTAGGCGACCTGCCCAAAACCGAATTTCTCGGCAATTATCCCAGAGTATAAGCATATTTACAAATATCTGTATTAATAAAAAACAATATTTAAGGAGATTATGAGCTAATATTTTCTCATTACAGTTTTATTATATGGATTATTGTTCCTTTTGTTTTTTGTATTGCTGATACATCGTTGAATCCAGCAGCTTGACTTCCTGCAGCACAAGGCCGTAACGGCTTCCTGCAGGTTTGGATTCAAATCGGATATTGTTCCAGCCCTGACTGAAGTTGCCCGAGTAACACAGCCAAAGTGTGTGTCCGTCTTCGCTGATGAATTTTGATGGGAAATTAAGAAAATAACCCTGTTCGCCGAATTCTTTCATATAGATTACGAGTTTCCAGGGACCTGTGATTTTGTCCGATTCGAGGATATAAGAGTTCATCTTCGCAACAGTCGGCCAGCCGTCGGTTACGCACATCAGATATTTTTTTAGCGGAGCGTTATAGGTGATAGTAACACAGCCCATATTGTTGTTCCATTCCAGCAGAGGCTTGATATCTTCGAAGTTATACGACCAGATGGGCTTACCTTCATTGCTGTAACCGGCAAAGTATTCATATTTCGATTCATCGTTAATATTTTCGATGCTCGGTACGACTCGCGTCAGGTAAATCTGGTCACCGGATATCCAGCTCAGGTTGGCGTATCTCGGCATGGGGTCATCTTTTTGGGCTCCATAAGCTATCAGATAGGCCTTGCCGTCTGGTGAATGCTGCATATTTTTACCGAAGTCCACAAATTTCGGTGAGCCAATCTTCACTGGCCCCATAAATTCAGCAGGCTCGGGAAAAAGCGGCTGAGCAGGTGTGTGTGGGCTGTCTACCCACGTTTTACCAAAGTCCGTGGAGATGCGGAAACCCGGAATTGGTCCCAGCACCGGCCAATTCCATCTCATACCCTCGTGCTCCACACTTCCTGCTGGTCCCAAACAATAAGTGCCGTAATACCAGATGCCGTTATAAACCAGGCTTCCACACGGATAGCGTCCCTGATACGGGTGCGGATTGCCCTTAGATAGACCAAGAGCTTTGATTTTCAGATTAAGCGGGTCATCACCAATCATTATCGCCTGGCCGGTCGTTGCATTAGGACCGCCGGAGCTGGAGCTGATTCCATCGGTTTTACCATCGGTCCAAGGAGAATACAGATTATCATCCGAAGCCCAGGAGGGATACCATGTATCTGCAACACGATAGTCGCTATGTTTTCCGGTAAATAATATCCCGACCAATTCTTTTGATTGTTCGAAGGGAATATTTTCCGGGGGCTCCGACGGCCAGAGCACTGGTCCGGAATTTGGCTGATACTTTACAATTTTCTCTCCAGCGAAAGTATCTCCTGATAAGATTATCCCCAGAAATACCAACAGCAGCATTGAGTTTATTTTTGCCTGTGAGGTTGATGATATTTTCATTATTTCCTCCAATCATATGACGAATAATAAAAGAAGAATTAATAATAGTTCATTTGTTTTGCAGTAACTTGTTTAATATCATACACATTTTCTGACTGATAAGTCAAAATATACATTTTTAGAAAGTGTTGGGATAGAGCTCTGTGCTATCCTTCGGTGTTTCGCCTATTCCGGCAGGGTGATCCGTACAATGAATATTCCGCCGGGCTGTAACTCCGCAAAGGCATTGCCACCTAATGCCCTTACAAGCTTTTGAACCAAAGCCAGGCCAAGACCACAATGTGTGCCTGTATCTGAGCGTGATAGGTCACCCCGCCAGAAGCAGTCAAATACATGTGAGACCTGTTCGGTGGTAAGTTGGCAACCGGTATTTGAGACAGAGACTTCGATAGAACCATCTTTGCTGCAAGCTGTGGTTCGTATTTGGCCGCCTTTGTTGGCGTATTCTACTGCATTGGCAAGAATGTTCGACAGAACGATGGAGAGGTTCTGGCGGTCTGATTCACACATCGATTCGGCTTCGATATTGTTATCAAATGTGATTTGGCGTTCGATCGCTTTATCTGAGAACTGCTGCCAGCAGGAATTCACAAGTTCGGCGAGTCGAATCTTCTCGGTTTGAAAACTGATTTGTTTGGCATCCAGCCGTGAGAGCATCAGCAGATTACCGACCATTGTCTGCATGTTTTCTACTATTGCCTCACAGTCGAAAAGGACTCTTTTGTACTCGTCGTTATCGCGGGTACGAGTCAGCGTGACCTCAATCGTGGAACGCAATCCCGAGAGGGGGGTTCGCAATTCGTGGGCGACATCGGCGTTGAACTGCCGCTCTCTATTGAACGAGGCTTCGAGCCGGGATAATAGCTCATTCAGGCGGTTCTTGATTTGAACTACTTCTGTTGGGACATCCTCTGTGGTGATTCGGGTAGTAAGACAGTCTTCTTTGATGGTCGCAATCTCGGCGGCGATAGAATTTAAGGGACGAAGACCTTTTCGGACTATGACGGCGGCAAGAATGAAAGACAAAGCTATGACCGCTGCCGAGGCATTCAAAAGAAGCCATCGCAAGAAACCTAATTGGCCGTATAAGTCACCGGCATCCCGGGCGACTACGAGAGTAAGTGCTTGTTGATTCATTAGCTGCGGGGAATTCTGATTGTCCGTGTCCTTGTCTTTTCCTTCGTTGTTTGCGAGCCGAGGCATGAACGTAAGGCCTACGATTCGTTGAGGCCGGCCGTTTTTATCTTGTGATGTTCCAGGGACAAGATCATTGAGTGGGCCCTCAAGATGCAGAAGATTGTCCATGCCCAACAAGGGAGACTTTGCTATCACTGCTCCATCAGCTCTCCAGAGCTGGAAGTGAGTCGGGTGCTTTTCGTTTAGAAACTCGGGCATTTGCCGCACTTCGAATTCCATCTCTACTTTGTTAACATCGAGTTCCGCCGAGGCTGCCAGTATGTGAGCAACTGATGCCAGTGATTTGTCGAACTGTTTGACCAAAGCGCCCCGAATCACAACGTAAATTAAAAGGCTGAATAGTGTAAGCAGCAGTATCATCCCGGTGATTATGCCTGTAAGCAGACGGGTTCGCAGTGAGCAGATCATGATTGTACCCCCAGGACATAACCACGACCCCGGATTGTGTGAATCAGGGGAGGCTTATTGGGTTGTTCAATTTTTTTTCGCAGATAGCCAATGTACACATCAACGACGTTACTGGATGCGGATGAGTTGAAATCGTATATGTGTTCCCATATTTCAGTTCTGGATATTGTTTGTCCGGCCCGCATTGCCAGATATTCGAGCAGAGCATATTCCCTGGGAGTGAGCTGAATTTCTTCTTTGTCGCGCCACACTCTCTGCCCGGATAGGTCTATCTGCAGGTCTTTGATTTTAATAATGGGATTCTTCTGGCGATAGCCGCGGCGCAGTAATGCGTGAATGCGAGCCAGCAACTCTTTAAAGGCGAACGGTTTGACAAGGTAATCATCAGCGCCGAGATTCAGGCCGGTTACGCGGTCTTGTACGGTGTCCTTGGCTGTCAGGATAAGGACATGTGATTTCCGGCCTTGTGTTCTCATCTTATTTAGGATTTCAAGACCATCCATGCCGGGCAGCATAAGGTCAAGGATTATAACATCATACTCATTGCCCATTGCATACCACAGACCTTCCTTCCCATCGCGAGTGCTATCTACAGCGAAGCCGGCCTCGCGCAGACCCTTTGTGAGGGATTGCTGCAAAGGCCTATAGTCTTCTATAATAAGCAGTCGCATTGAGATGCTCACAATAAAAACACACCGCCGAGTAGTCATACTTTGTAACTCAGCGGTGTAAATTTTAGCTCTGGATACTTAGTCTGTCATTACTTTTGTTGTTCCTAAACATCTTATTCATCTTCATCTTCATCTTCGTCATCGTTGTTGCTCTTGGCTTTCATGTCGTGCTCATCGTCGTCTTCATCTTTCTCAACTCGGCGACCGTCAGGAGTAAGAAGCAACTCATGTTGGCTGTTGTCCTTGCTGAATTTGATTTCATAAAGGATCATTGTCTTTTGCTCCAATATCAACTTGGCATCTTTTCCGGCAGCTTTCTTTGCTGTCTTTAGCACTGCTACCGGGACCTGATCTGTACCGATGCTTTTTTCGGTTTCTACCAGGTCGCCGCTTTTTGTAACCAGCACATCCACTGCTGTGCCGGAACTTGTCTTCCATGAACCCTCATAGAATGTTTGGCCGTTTTCGATTTCCTTCGCGAACTCGGTTATTTCGGCTCCGTCTGCCAACTCTTTCAACGTTGCCAGGGCGGCCGCCGGGACATCGTTTTTCGTTACCTTTAGCTCTGCCCCGCCCTTACCTTCGTCGTCATCATTGTTCTTCCCGGTCTTTTTCTTATTTTGGTTGTCATCGGAACCTGGATTCTTTTGACCCTTTAATTTTTTCAACTGGTTCCTTAGAGCCGCCGCCCTCTCAAAATCAAGTTTTTTAGCAGCTTCCCACATTTCTTTCTCAATTTGTTTAGCCCCCGAGGACATCTTGAGCTTTTTCAACTGGTCCCGCAGGGAAGCCGCCCGTTCAAAATCGAGTTTTTTTGCGGAATCCCACATTTGCTTCTCAATCTTCGATGCCTCGCCTGCCTTTTCTTTATCAGCGTATGTCAAAGGACATGCTATCAGACTGATAAGAAGCACCAAGCCAATCAGTTTCCAATTTTTCTTTACCATATTAAAACTCCTTATATAAAAAACGCCAATTCTATAGCCTGCCACCGTGGTCAGACCCGCCGAGAGATTCTCAGCTTTGTTGACGGCGATATTAACACAGAAAAGATGAGAGAATTGTGAGAAAATCCTTTTTTAAAATATTTTTTTTATTCCTGATTTTCTCAAGGATTGCCGGTCATAACGAATGGATTAAGCAGAACAGCCTGAATGTGTTGCGATTTTTTCGTTATTATTTTTTCCGGCTTAATCAAAAAGCGCCTCTACGAATGTATTGGGGTCGAACTCTGCGATATCTTCCGGTTTTTCACCCAGGCCGATGAATTTTACAGGTATATTGAGCTGGTCTTTTATAGCGATAACGATTCCGCCTCGTGCAGTGCCGTCAAGCTTGGCTAAGAATATCCCTGTAACGTTAATCGCTTCAGTGAACAATTTTGCCTGAATGATTGCATTTTGCCCTGTAGTGGCATCGAGAACCAGCAGCACTTCGTTCGGGGCGTCGGGTATTTTACGGGCAACCACATCACGAATTTTTGTCAGTTGTTTCATCAGGTCTTTTTTTGTGTGCAATCTTCCGGCTGTGTCGAGAATAAGAATATCCGTATTCCTTGCCAGAGCGGCCTCGCAGGCATCGAAGGCCACCGCAGCCGGGTCGCTGCCGGCCTGGTGCTTTACAATCTGCACACCGATACGTTCAGCCCATATTGTCAGTTGTTCCACAGCGGCGGCACGGAATGTGTCGCAAGCAGCAACAATGACCTTTTTATTATTCCGACTCAATATATATGCAAGCTTGGCAATACTTGTGGTTTTGCCTGTGCCGTTAACACCGGCGACAAGGATAACAGTCGGGCCGGACTGAGCCAGATATAGTTGTCTGTCGCGGTCCGGCCAATAGCTTTTAATATGCTCTTTGAGAAACGGTATAATATCGTCGGTTTTTGCGATTTGCCTGCTACGATAGGCTTCACGCAACTCTGATACGAGCTTATCCGTTGTTTCGACCCCGATATCGTCGCTTATAAGCGTTTCTTCCAGTTCGTCGAGCAGGCTTTCGTCGATATTTCTTCCCAGAGACAGTACCGAGGAAAGTGAACTGCTGATTTTGTTACGCGTTTTGCCTAATCGGTCTTTGAAATATCCTGCCGTTTTTGTAAAAATTCCCATAGCTGTTAACCTTTCGCTAAAAGACAATTCCGGCCCTGTTAGAAGTTGCCGTTTTGCTTCTAACAGCCCCGGCGCAGCTTTGATAGTATCGGGATTTATGAAAATTTCAAGTCCAGGCATGATTTAATTTTAGGCTTGATTTGACTCGTGAAAGTCCGCACCTTTAATAATAGGTTTCGAATATGTGTGCAATTTTTTGTTTTTTGTGATGAGGCGGATATTTTTCTTTGACAAATTGAGCGATTCAAGTTAGATTTTCAACTACCATCCCACAGAAGATTGAGCATAAACTCTCATCTGATTGGTGTGGAATTTTGGGCTTTGTAACAATGTTGGGACCCAATTCTGCAAGGGGGGGACAAATGATAAAATGGGAGACTTTTAACAGGGATGTTTTAGTGGTTATTTATCTTTTACAAAAACAATCGATTCACAAAGGATGGTGAAGTGGCAGTTCGCGAAGTTGAGGACATTTTCACAGATATAATCGAACGTACAAAAACGCTTGATCCGGCCAATGCCCGCAAGTGGTTCGACAAGTTAACGCTTTTGCATATGGATGGTGGTTCTCTCAGGATAGGCTGTCCCGATGAAGTGACGGTCCGGTTCCTGCAGGATAATTGCAAAAGTAGTTTCACCCGGGCAGCTCAGCAGATAACAGACCATCTTGTCACAGTAGATTTCGGAGTCGGCACTTCCGGAGAATTCGACAGCCGTTCACGGCGTTTCGGTTCCGGTTCTGATGGCACTATTTTGCACAAGGAACAGAAAAGCGGAAACCTTAAACTTCATCCTGACTATACATTTGATAATTTTGTCGTAGGGCCGAGCAACCGACTTGCTCATGCAAGCTGTTTTGCGGTAAGTCAATCACCGGGAAATACCTACAATCCTCTTTTTATATACGGCAATTCAGGTTTGGGTAAAACACATCTTTTGCATGCCGTCTGTTTCGAAGCCCAGCGGAAATCCAAAGGTGCCGTTATGCAGTTCCTAAGCTGCGAAGATTTCGTCAACAGATTTATCAGAGCAATCGAGGAGGGGGACTTGTCCGGCTTTCAAAGCCAGTTTCGCACCGTCGATATGCTGGTAATTGACGATGTTCAGTTTCTGCGAGAACGCGAGCACAGCCAGGAGGAGTTCTTCCACACTTTTAATGCACTTTACAATAACGGTAAACAGATTATCCTCAGCGCCGACAGCCCGCCCGGCAAGATTCCTTCGCTCGAAACACGGCTTATCAGCAGATTTAACTGGGGTCTTGTTACAAGAATCGACCCACCGAGCTATGAGACAAGAGTTGCTATCGTCCAAAAAAAGGCACACCTTCGAGGTCTGAATATTTCCGATGAGATAGCCGAATATATCGCCCGCAAAGTTCATGCAAATATCCGGGAATTGGAAGGCGCCTTGACAACTATTTATGCCGTTGCCACTACCACCGAAAAAGTAATCGACCTCGAATTAGTTCAGACAGCCCTTGAAGGTCAGATCAAAGCGGCAGCCAGACATATTAGTATCACTGATATTATTGAAGTAGTGACAGGCCATTTTGACGTTCGTCTTGCAGACTTGCAAAGCAAAAAGCGAAGCCAGAGCATTACAGAGCCTCGTCAGATTTGCATGTACTTAGCCAGAAATTTAACCAAGCACAGCCTCGAAGAAATTGGAGGCCATTTGGGGGGCCGGGACCACACTACTGTTATGCACGCTTGCAGCAAGATAAGCCAGGCCCAGAAATCCGACCCCCAAATGCATGTCCTTTTGGGAGAGTTAACAAAACAAATCACACAAACACCACAAGCGTAAGTACTCTGCAAGGCTACCAATTTTTACAGTGGCTTAAAAATCATGTTTACGATAGTATATTATTCATACAATGTAAGACATGGGATATACGCAAAAGTAGTAAGTGCATAAGCAAGGAGCAAACGAATTTGGCATTGGAAAACATCACAAAGAAATCACTTCGAATAGCTCTGATTGCATCGGAACATACGGTATCTGAATACTCTATATTCTTAGAGCACCTGTTGGTTGGCCTGACTGATGAGTCGATACCGGTGGCTTTGGTTTGTCCGCCTGGCTGTGATATGGATTCTATGTTTACCGGCACCGCTGAGATTATAAAATACCCTGTTTTCGAGCTGCCGTTGACCGAACATTTAAATAGAAGGCTGCTTATTGAAAGGCTCGCAAAGTTCAAGCCTACCGTTTTGCACTGCTTATGCGAGAGCATGGCACTGCTTACGAGGCGATTAACTCGTAGATTGGATTTGCCTTATATATTGACGGTTAATTCCCTCGCAAAACAGTTGGTTCGGTTTTCTGTTTCGCCGAGGCGTTGTGCAAAAATCATTACTCCGGCCAAAAGTATCGCTTCTGATATTGCCGGAGCCTTTCCTCGCTTTGGTGATAGAATTGAGCAGATAAATATAGGCACTTTTGTGGTCGAAGACAACGGATGTTTTTCTGATTCTTCCCACTGTGCAACTATTGTGATGACTCAACCTTTGGATAATGTGGACAGCATAGAGAATTTATTTACTGCGATCAGACATCTTATGATTGACGGATATGAATTTATGATGATTGTAACAGGCAACGGACGGGGTGAAGTGCAGTTGCGGAAATTGTTAGCTGCGCTCGGCCTCTTGCAGACCGTTACTATTGTTCCGAGATTAAAGCCCTGGCGGTCGCTTCTTGGGGCAGGTGATATTTTCGTACAGCCGCGGCCCGATTATTCCTTTAATCCATTGTTATTGGAGGCGATGAGTGTCGGTTCTGCAGTCGCGACCTGTAAGGGCGGCGTGGATGATTTGATTATCGATGGTCAAACCGCCGTAATCTTTGATCCGGATGATGAGCTTAGTATAGTGAGTACACTTCAACGTTTGTTAAACAAGCGTGATTTTGCGCGTAAAATCGCCAAAACGGCACAGCAGCATTTAAAAGACAATCACACTGTCAGCAAGATGATTTCAGCCACACTCCAGACCTATGAGCAGGCTCAGCAGTGGCTGAAAAGCTGAATGCGAATATTTCGTGTTGTTTTTCAGCTTTTGATGTTTTTTTGTAACGAAACCGCCATTATTGCATCTATATATGGTATAGTTGTCGTCATATCACAGCCAGTGTTTATGAATAAAGCCGTATTATTTGTCGAAAGGTGCGGATTATGAACAGGTTTTCAAGTCGGGTTTGTGTTTTAATTTGTTTTTTTCTACCGATGGCCGCAGTCGGTCAAAATTCAAACCAAAAGGTCAATTACA
>CAZIAN010000141.1:0-10635 GCA_964537355.1 uncultured Pirellulales bacterium
CTGAAGACCCTCCCGTACAACTCTATGATATGAGTATTGATGTTTCAGAGAGAATCAACCTGTGCAAGGAGCATCCCAATATAGTGGAAGCACTGACTAAATTGTTGCAGAAGTACAAACTGCAGGGACACAGCAGGCCGATGTTATAAGCCTAATGAAGAATGCAAAACGGTGGAAGTTTCGGGGCAAGCCTGGTTAAATAAACTATCTCAGGAATGACTTGTATGTTTAATGATTGGGCAACTAATGTGTAAATGCGTCCTTAGGAGAAAAAAATGAAAAGACGAGAATTCATCACCGCGACAGCCGCAGCAGCGGCGGGACTTATGTTTGAGTGGAAAACGTTAGCATCGGATAGTCAACGAAGTCGTAAGAGGCCGAATATCCTTTTTATCATGACCGACCAGCAGTATGCAGGCATGATGAGCTGCACATCAAACAAATGGCTCAAAACGCCTGCTATGGACCGACTTGCTGCCTCTGGCATCAGGTTCGAAAGGGCCTATGCCTGCAATCCAGTATGCATACCGAACCGGTTCAGTTTGCAGACAGGCCTTATGCCGAGCGCAATAGGAATGAGCCAGAATGGTGATTCCGGACAGGCCGCTGTGACCGATGCCATGATACAGCAATCGCTTGGCCGCCTTTTCAGCAAAGCCGGCTATGAAACAGTCTATGGCGGCAAGGTACACCTCCCGAGGAAGATGAAGGGTATTCAGAATCTTGGGTACCGAAATCTTACCGGCGACTCACGCCGTGAATTGGCCGATGCCTGCGCGAAATTCATAAAGGCCCCGCATACCAGACCGTTCTTTTTGTTCGCCTCGTTCATCAATCCCCACGATATCTGCTATATGGCTATTAATGATTTCAACCGCTCACAGGGACAACCACCCATAGGGAACATAGACTCCAAAACCTGCGAAGCTGTGTTGGATCGTGTGCGAAAGACCGGGGACATTAATGATTTCGTGGAGAAAAACTGCCCTCCGCTTCCCGCAAATCACGAAGTGCCCGAAGCTGAGCCGGAATGTATAATGAAAAAGTACATAAATCCAAGGCCTTTCCAGGCATATACACGAGAAAAGTGGACTAAGAATCAGTGGCGTCTGCATCGCTGGGCATACTGTAGATTAACTGAAATGGTTGACACAGAAATCGGGATATTACTTGATGCTTTGCGAGAAGCACAGGTTGAAGATAACACCCTGATAGTCTTCACAAGCGACCACGGTGACATGGATTCTGCGCACAAACTTGAACACAAGCAGGTGCTGTACGAGGAATCCGTGCGTGTTCCGTTCATTATGAGTTTTAAAGAGGTGATTCCTGAGGGTGTAGTAGATGACACCCATCTGATTTCCAACGGCCTTGACCTGCTTCCTACTCTTTGTGATTATGCAGGCATCGAAACTCCTGAAAAACGGAAGGGCATGAGTATACGGCCATTGGCGGAGGGGGGACATACTAACCGATGGCGTGATTTCGTTGTCTCAGAGAGTCAGCTTGGAAGGATGCTTCGAACGGACCGCTTCAAGTACTGTATTTTCGACTCAGGCGAAAACCGCGAGCAGCTAACAGACCTGAAAAATGACCCGGGTGAAATGAGGAATCTTGCGGGTATCGAGGACTACAAAGATGTCCTTGAAACTCATCGTCAGCTTTTACGCCGATGGATTGAAAGAACCGAAGATAAAATTGCGGCCAAGTATGTTAATGTTAAATCCTGATATTCTGCAAAGGATTACTGCCGAGGGTTTCTTTCAGTGGTATTTTGGTGTTATAAATGCCTGAGCACCATAGTTTTTCACCCCAATTGCATCCCAGGCATTGAAAGCCTCCACACGCCCATCAAGGTACCCGGCATTGAGCCGGATTTTGGGCTTTCTTTGCATAGCAGGGTCTTTGAAAACCCAGTATGGGTGGCTTCGAGCACCATCCCTGAAAGGGTGAGATGAACACCAGGTCTGCTGGGGGCTTGGCCATAACAAATTGGTGTTGTTGGTAAGATAGAAAAGCGCATCCTGCACAACTAATTTTGTCCTGGAATCGAGCCGGTTGGCGCCCTCGAAATGACCCTGAGCCTTATCTACATGCTCTGATGTTTTGTGGTTATATCCTTGATAGCTCCACAATATCGTGTAGGTTGAATGCAGAGGGGCAAAGGAACCGGTCATATAGAATTGGCCGTAGGTTCCCTGTGCGGGCTGACCGGAAGTTGCCGGAGGCCAGGGCGTGCTGTCTTTGATTGCCGAGAGCTTGCAGTTGAAAACACGAACATCCTTCAGGTAAGAAGACAGATACCTGCCGGCGTGATGGTAATCCTTGTTGTTAATATCTGCCACTGGGCCAACGATGTTGTGGTTCCAGTTCAGCTCGAATGGCCGATGATAGTTCACGGGAGCTTGAATCGTGGATGGATGAGGGGGTAATTTTGAATCATTGTCCTCCGCATAAGTCACTAGGCCGAAGATTAACTGGCGCATATTACTGCCGCATGAAATCATCCTTGCCTGCTGTCTGGCTTTATGAAGGGATGGCAGGAGAATCCCCATTAAAAGGGCGATGATTGCGATGACGACCAGAAGCTCTATTAAAGTAAATCCCTTTTGCTTGTTCATAACAACGCTCCAATCCGTAATGAGAAGGAACTGAAAGCTTATAAATATACATACTCCAAATGAAGCCGTAAATCAAGAAAAACCTTGTGCTTTATCACACCCTCTCGGTACTTTAACGTAACTATTATATGAAATAAATTGGAAGGTCTCAGGGTAATCCGAAAGGCCGGCGTAAAGTCCTTCCGGGTACTAAGGGCTTGTTTATGATTCGCGGCAAAGGATACAAACTGGCCCGCTACGAAAAAGGTCTCCGAGTTCTTTACGATTTAAAAAATGACCCCGGTGAAGTAAAAAAACAGGGCCGACGACCCGGCTTATGAGACTATTCTCAAAGAACTGTCCACCGAACTGGACAACTGGTTCGAACGTACTCAAAGTGAAGAAGGTTAAAAAAACTGAGAAAAGAGCTGGTTGCTCTGATTATTATGTGTTTTCAGTGTTAATAAGATATTTTTTAGATAATTTTTTCAAAAAGCTGCAAAAATGTTTTTTTTGATTTAAAGCTTAAAAAATGTTATAATCTTTAAATATTCCCCGAAAGTTCAGGAGTATTGCGACAGGAAAAGGAACGTCCGATATAATCTGGATTATATGCGGCTTTGTCCCTTGCTATGTAGTCAGTAAATAACGTTACAATTCCAGTCCAGCTTGCAGGGCAATAGCCGGATCTATTAATTTATATTGTGGAAGAGTTTTGCTGTATTTTTATAAATACTTGCGGTATAAGGAGATACGCCTTGGTATCTCGCCAGGATATATGGAGTTCAGGTACAACTTGCCGAGTGTATCCCGACAAATCGGGAAAGTTCTGATTTGAATTCCGCTTTGTGTGCCTTATGGTGCACAATAGGTCCTGATGGGCTCAGGTTGACTATAATTGCAGAAATAGGCTGAGATTATGCCGCATAGACTGTCTGCTATCATTATGAAAAAAACGTTACATTTGATACCGTAGATGGCACTTTAATATAGTTTTGTTTAATGTAATAGTAACGGGATTCCTGAAATGGTTCAACAGTCGTTTCAAACTGAACTGATAGAACGGGCTCAGCAAGGTGATAGGCAATGCCTTGAGCAGTTAGCCCGACAGGCAAGAGAACGCCTGCGGACGTATGTCTATCGTATGACTCAGAGAGATGACCTGGCTCAGGAAATCGTACAGGAAACTTTATTGGAGATGTGTAAGGTGTTGGGAAAATTAAAAAATAATGATCGATTCTGGCCGTGGCTCTACGGTATAGCGGTAAATAAGCTGCGGCGTCATTACAGAACCGAGCAGACGCAAAAAAGGTTGGCGGTCTCCAACGCAAAACGCAAGGGCAGATACAAAGACCGCCAGGATGGGCTGGAGAACCTTGTTAGCGAAGAGTTGAAACAGATTGTTTCAGGGGCAATGAAAAAGCTCAGGACGCGCCATAAAGCGGTCCTGATAATGCGTTGTTATGATGGTATGACGCATTCGGAAATTGCCGAGTCGCTGGGTTGCAGCGAATTTAGTACGCGTATGCTGTTTTTACGTGCGAAAAAGGCCTTACAGAAAGAGCTTTCACGTAACGGCTTTGGCAAGGGAACTCTCCTGACGGCTCTCGTGCTTTTCGGAAAGATTACAGCTCCGAGTAAAGCCGCTGCGGCACAAATCTCAATCTCTGCCTCTACAGTAAAAGTTGGCTTGCTAACCGGATTAGTCGGATTGGCGACCACAAAAACCGCAATTGTCACATTCACAGCAGCCAGCGTTTTGACTGCAGGCACGATAGTGACGACATCGGCACCCTGGAAAGATGCCGAGGCTCCCCGCCAATCTCCGGCAAATACCCAGGTTATCAGCCAGTTCGATCAGAACAGCAACGCTCCCGAAGAGCATTGGTACTATTTTCCACAAGGTGCGTCGCAATTCATGATGATGCGGGCAACATCCGGCATGGTTGGCGAAAAGTCGTACAAGCTTGTACTGCAGAACGAACATGCAAATTACTCTTTCCAAGACAATAGTGTTCACATTAACAACTACCGCACCTGGGCCAGCGACCTTAGTGTTCTAAAGTTCCCCACGGATGATCCTAAATTGGTCGATTTTATCTGTCAGGTTGAAGGAAGCCCACGTGGTATAAAGCATTTACCGGCCAAAGGTAAAGGTCTATTAGTTATTTCCGCACGCAATAAAGAGAACTCTGAGCCGTGGGCTATCCGGCGTTCCAACGTTTTGGAAGAGGGTTACTTTCAATCTGACTGGCCTACGACAGCCAAGGTTATTGATGACCGAGATGTTATGCATAAACGCGGTTGGACTTACTTTAGAGTTACAGGCCAAATAAACGGAGAGAAAGTATCCGGAATGGGAAGAATACCATTTGTTTATGCTACAAGTGCACGATACAGCCCCTGGTTGAAACTGCGGGTCGGTTCCATGACGATAGTTGATTCGAAAAATGAGGCTTATGTGCACAGTTCGCCGGCTCAAAATGTAACTAAATACCAGCCTGGCAGCTTCTTCAAGGGATTTGCCAAACCCTGGCTGGGACTGCACACAATCGACATAGTTCGCCGCGAGGCTGCTGCACAGCGTGTTCGATTTGAAACAAAGCATACGGCGGGTAGCCAATTTGCACAAGTGGAGTTATTCCATGAAGGTGTTAGGATAATCTACAATGTTGATTTGGAAACTGATGTTATTGATGAAATCACCTTTTCGACCGATAAGGGTAATAAGGGGAATCTGAAATTCTCATATATTCAGGCAATTAACGATGTTATTAATGGGGAGTTTGTATCTCCGAGCATATCAACATCCGGGGGAACCCCGAAAAGCGGCTCGGGTATTTTGTGGCTTGTGGAGTTAGCGGAGGGTTCACTCGAGTAGATTAGCAATTGTACGAAGGTTATCTTAAAACCAGGGAGGACACTGTTAATTGGCATGAGGTATTATATTAGGTCCAGGAAAGGCAATGAAGAAGATGAGGCTGGGAAGAACAGGTTGGAGTTGGATTACTGCCGCTATTGTGGTAAGCGTTGCAGTGTGCCTGGTCCCCAGTCAGGTTCATGCCTGGACCTATGAATACCGGGACGATTTCAGCACTAGCAAAGCCGAACAAGACAGCTACCTTCATTCGATTTTCTGGCCGCAGGGGGCTTTTCCCCCAGAGGAATCATACCTGTACCTTAGCGATACGCAGCAGCAGAGCGAATTAGGTTTTGGGGACTACAACGGCGAGGCGGCGGTTCTGGGTTATAGCTTTCCAGTTGGTTCATCCCGATCAAACGGTGCTGTTAGTGGAAACCTGAATATTGATATACGTTTTCAGGACACCACCGACCTGGTTTCCGGCTCTTTTCAATACTCGCTCTCAGACGATGGTGTCAATTGGGAATCGGCACGGCAACTGGGACAGGGAAGCCATAACATCCCTTTGGAATCTGTTAGTGGTGTCTGTTATATCAGGTTCAGGGGAACTGAGGTTCTGATAGATAATTTAGATGTATTTTTGAGATCATCAACTGCTTCGATTAAAGTACCTAGTGATTTTGCAAAAATCCAGGATGCGATTAATGCTGCCTCTAATGGTGATATCATAGAGGTTTCGCCCGGTACCTATACGGGTGATAAAAACTGGGATATTGACTTTAAGGGTAAGGCAATAACTCTGCGTAGCTCATCTGGGCCGGGGCAAACAATCATCGACTGTGCGGGCATCGATGGCCACAGGGGTTTCTATTTCCACCAGGGGGAAAGCCGGAATTCTGTTCTTCGCGGTTTTACAATTAAAGGAGCTGTATTATCAGGCTCTAAGATTCCGCCTGAAAATTCGAACTGGAATCCAAGCCCTGCACACCCGATCGGTGGTGGCATATACTGTGAATTTAGTAGCCCGAGCATTATTGATTGTGTGATTAAGCAATGTTCAGCAGAACTGGGTGGCGGGATCGGTTCAGTTGGCGGCTCACCTTTGATTTTTGATTGTACCATCGAACAATGCCAGGCCGGAGGATTCGGAGCCGGTATAGGTCTTATCAGAGATTCAGATGCACGGATTGTAAATTGTACTATCAACAGGAATACCGGTTCTGATAACAGTGTCGGGGGTGGAGTATATTGTTGGCAAAGCAGGCTTAAGATGGCTGGTTGTGATATTTCCTTGAATAACGCACAGG
This sequence comes from uncultured Pirellulales bacterium, assembly GCA_964537355.1. GTDB lineage: Bacteria > Planctomycetota > Phycisphaerae > Sedimentisphaerales > Anaerobacaceae > NIOZ-UU13. Next base: position 6,771 of record CAZIAN010000141.1, read on the forward strand.
GAAATGCTCAAGGCGGAGGTATTTACTGCGGAGGCTCTTCTACACATGCCACATTAGAACACTGCATTGTTTCGAATAATAATGCCCAGACTGGCGGTGGCATCTTCTCGGATTCATATGCCGATCTTAGTATTACAAACTGCACAATTGCTGACAATACAAATTCGGGCGTTCACGCTGATGCAAGCTATATAGCAATCAAAAACAGTATCGTATGGTACAATGGTGGCTCAGCAGTCTTGCTCAATGGTTCGCTGTCGTCCAGCCCTGTTCTCTTTTCAAATATCGAGGGATATCATTCCGGGCAAGGTAATATAGATTTGGATCCTATGTTCGCATCAAGAGGAAGTGACTATCATCTTCAGTCTTTTCTGGGCCGCTTTAATTCGGGCCAATGGATCACGGACTCAAAGAGTAATCATAGCCCCTGTATCGATGCAGGTGACCCGCAGGACCCGATAGGAGCGGAGCCTTTCCCGAATAATAAGCGTATAAACATGGGAGCGTATGGCGGGACACGTGAGGCAAGCAAAAGTACCGGTCCTCTTATCATTCACGTTGATGGATCCAGGGGAAATAAGTATAACTCAGGCCTAAGTAGGGACCAGGCATTTAGAACCATACAGGAAGCGGTGGACTGGGCTGATCACGGCGATACCATAATGGTCTGGCCGGGAACCTATCGTGAAGCTGTATTTGTCAAGAGCAAGGCAATAACCATTCAGAGCGCAGACGATGCGGCTGTGGTTATGGCTCCGTCTAATGACCCCATTGCATTTACTTTTCAGTTTGCCGAGAGTTCAAGAAGCGTCCTGCGCAACTTCGTCATCACCAATTGCAATGAAGAGGCTATCTTTTGTAATGGTGCCTCGCCTGAGCTAACTAATCTGACTATAGTTAATAACCAATTTGGCATTGTTGCTTATGGAGGCTCCGATCCGAGTATAACCAACTGTATCTTTTGGAACAATTGGAACAATGAGAACCAGGTAATTGGTGACTTGGAGGGATGCCGTGCTCGTTACAGTAATCTTGGAGCATTAGAGCCAGGCGATGCTAACCTCGGTAATATAAGCGAAGATCCTCTATTCGCTGATATTAATAATGACAACTTTCATTTGCAGTCTGAATACGGAAGATATTTACCCAATAGCCGTTCCTGGACGACGGACTCGCAGACAAGTCCTTGTATCGATAAAGGCGATCCTGCCATGTATATAGGACGCGAGCAGAAACCTCATGCAGGCAAGGTGAACATGGGAGCTTATGGCGGTACACCGTTCGCGAGTAAGAGTGGGCCGTCCTGGTAATATCAATAATAATCGTTATTAATATATTTTAGTCAATACGATTGCTTGAAATATAAAACCATAATTAAGATTATTTAGAATCTGAAAATATAGTACCCGCATGGTATCGTTAGCGTGTGGGTTTCACAATGCGCATCACTGAGGTTGTGATAGATACCTCAGTAGAATAATTGTTATGATATGAAGATAATTACCCTAAGTCTCTTTAGGTAAAAGGCTTAGTATTGACGATAAAAGAGTAGAGGCTGAGAAATAATAGGAAATGGGCAGGTTTTTAGTGGATTGGAACCTGTTCTCAGAACTTAGATGTTTCTCTCCTGGCTGCTTATAAATGATACATCCGATAAAATAGGCAATTTTTATGGTTGACAAAGGATTGAATCGCGAGTATAATAAGGAAAATTTGCTCGACGCGCTCGAGGAGCGCATAAATAGTATTCTGAGCACGGTAGGAGGATAGAAAAATCCGCGCCCGATATATACATATGCAGGTAGGCAAGAGACGAAAGCGGGGCTTTACGCTGATTGAACTGCTTGTGGTTATGTCCATCATCTCCTTAATCATGGCTATTTCACTGCCCGCATTCAATCGGATACGGCTTCAGGCACGCTCGATGATGAGCATGAACAACATGAGGCAGATTACCTCCACCATGAATCTTTTCGCCTCTGACAACAATGAAAGATACCCCGAATCGGTTGCTACTATAGGAGCTGGTGACACCTGGAACTGGACAGATGCAACAAAGTTAACCGGTAACAGACGCCGTAGTCCACAACTGCACAGGGCAATGAGCGAATACCTTAGGAAATACATACCCGATGCGAGTACCATGTATTGCCCAAATGTGCCGCATAAGTACGAGCATTTACAACAGGCATGGGATGCTGGAGACAATTGGGACAATCCCATGAACGCTTTCCCCGCCGATCCGGTTGGAGGTTCGTACTGTTTCTATTGGAACTATAGAGGTTATCTGGGCGGACGCAGAGGCGTTTTCAAAGGACCGCAGGGACCGGCCAGCAGCGGAAGATACAGCAAGCTGCTTGTGAGTGACTATTTTGGTTATAACCACTGGAGGAATCCAGAAGCATACAGTAGCTGCGAGCCATTCGACGGAGCAGATATTACTCAGGAAACATATCTCCTTTCATCTTTTTGGTCGCGCAGGAGTCCTCAGGGGAATGCTCCTGAAATCATGCTGAAAGCATCATACACCGATGGTCATGTTGAGAGCTATTCAGCATCCGATGTCGTACCTATGAAAGTTTCCATTACCGCCGATGGCACTGTACCATATCCTGATGGCAGTACCAGCCCCGGAACTTATTTCCTCCCGAGGAACGCACTCCACTAAACAGGCACCTTGGGGGAGATGTTCTTAATATTTACTGCAGTATCAAGTCCTCTTCCGTAGCGATTGTGTATGGATTGTTTGACTCGGCGGTACCTCCACTGTGTATTTTCAGGGCTCCCACCAAAGTCAGTCCTGGCCTTCAATAGTCTCGTACAATTACCTTATCTTTGCCTACGAAATACCGGTCTGCCCCTTTGATCTTTAGGTTGTACACCTTGCCGACAAAAGGCACAGCTCTTATTGCAACGCTTTTGATACCGACTGTGCCACTTAATGTTTTCAATCGGAGGCCACTTCTTAAGTTTTGTGCTGCGATCCACTTTCCTGAATCGAGCATGAAGCAGTGTGCATCCACCACGCTGATGCGTGTTCCGCTTTCGAGCACTATGTCACGACATACGAACGTCCCTTCGTGCTCTTCGACTTTTTCAATCTGCTCTAAGCCGCCTGTTGCCAGGCCACAATTAAGCTTACCGAGCATCTGCCAGGAAACAACATTTGATATCTGCGTAAATACTCCATTCACCCACACAGGAGTATCAGCAAGAAAACATGCTTGCCCTTTTGGCGGAGGTCCTGGCGGTACTGGAGGTATTGGTGGTTCCGGCGGTTCTGGTTGTAACAGATACCATATCCGCGCCGACCCATCCGAACTCCCCGTTAGAATCCGCGTCCCGCCCGGCGAAAACGCTACGGAATTGACCGACCACATATGGCCGCCGAAGGTGCGGATCTCCTGCCCTGTCTCCGCATCCCACAACTTCACTGTCCCATCCCCACTCCCTATCAGGACTTGCATCCCGTCCGGTGAAAATGCCACGGAATTGATCCAACCCGTATGGCCGTCGAAGGTGCGGATTTCCTGCCCCATCTCCGCATCCCACAACTTCGCGGTGGAACCACTCCCTATCAAGATCAGCATCCCGTCCGGCGAAAACGCCACGGAATTAACCTGCCACGTATGACTGAGGAAGGTGCGGATCTCCTGCCCTGTCTCCACATCCCACAACTTCGCGGTCTTATCCCCACTCCCCGTCAGGATCCGCGTCCCATCCGGCGAAAACGCCACGGAAAAGACGCTACCCGTATGGCCTCCGAAGGTGCGGATCTCCTGCCCTGTCTCCGAATCCCACAACTTCGCGGTGGAATCCGAGCTCCCCGTCAGGATCCGCGTACCGTCCGGTGAAAACGCCACGG
>CAZIAN010000142.1:0-10583 GCA_964537355.1 uncultured Pirellulales bacterium
ATCCTGATGCGGCGCAGAAAACTTCCTGGACCCAATGGAATATCGACTTGCAGGCGTTTGCAGACCAGGGCGTGAACCTTGCCAATGTAACTTCGATTACACTTGGCCTTGGAAATAAAAATAATCCGGTTGCCGGTGGCTCAGGTATGATATACTTCGACGATATCCGTCTTTATCCGCCCGTACCTTAAACCGTTATTTAGATGGCAATTGATTTAGTGGTTAATATTGCGGATTTGTATTAATTCGTAGCCTATATTGAATGATTCGGTATAGGCTCCGTTCGTAGCAGAAAATTGAGCTTTGAAAAAGCTTTTAAGAAGCCCGGCCTCAACCAATCCCCAGCGCCTTCATTTGTTCCATCAATTGAAAATATGTGTTCACTGTGAGATAGCAAAATAAAATACTAACCCCGACTACGATGACCGTTACTATGATCTTTGAAACTGTTTTGTAACGTGGATTCAGCCATACAAGAGGCAGAGCAAGCGGACCCAGACACAAAAGAGCAATTACAATAGTTGATCTGGTATGATACCATTTTGTTTTTGCAACGGAAGGTGCCCCCGAACTGGTGCCAACGGGCTTATTGAGGAACTCACCGCAATAACGACACTTTATAGCTTCACTCTGGATTTGCTCGGCGCAAAAAGGACATTTTTTAGTCACTTCAGTCTGCTCATCTACTTCCATTAACGTGGTTTCCATAATAATAACTCCTACGACGAATATAGGAAAAGAGTTTTAAGAAATCTCAGCCGCACAATAAGATTATTTACAGTAATTAATACGCTAATTCCCCTATATCGTCATAATCCATAGAGACATTAACAACATAACTATTTGAGAGTGTGTAGAAAAAGCTCGAAATGATGGAAATATGGCGAAATAAGCCGTTTACCGGACATCAAGAGCCCTGGAAGTATCAGCTTCTAAGTATGATTGTGTTAAAATACCGCAGCAACAAACAGCAGTAAAGCACCCACAACTGCAGCGATGAAAGTGATTCTTGACCATTTTAAATAATTAGCATAGTCCGTATGCTGGTCTTCGAACTCATAATAATAGTCCTCTAAATCTGAGTTTTCTTTTGGGCGCAGATGGATTTTTACGTAGAAATGTGCAGCTATAGATATGAGAAAAAGCGGGCCGGCAATTATATAAAGAAATGTATCCAAAGGTTTTCCTGATTAAAAAACTTGATAATGATACTTTCAGCTTTCCTCGCGGTCAGTAGGCCCTGTCTTTGGCGACAGGATAATCTTTCGACAAATAATTCGTCTTTCTCCGAGTAGGTATCCACCGGCAAATAGCTGAAAACGATATTCTCCCGGACCGGGAAAGACAACGCCGTGTAAATCCATCGCCAAAGTAACTATTTGCTTAACATCCTTAAACTGTACGGTTCCTTCTTTTTCAAATATATATTTCTCTTCTTCCTGATTATTAACCAGTCTTATTTTTATTTTTGTGGTGCCATGCCCATTTGTAAGCTCACAAAAAAAGACAATTTGCGGATGTCTTGCCGGAAATTTTTGAGCATTGATAGTTTGAACAATATCTATAATACTCGGCATGCCGGAGACTTTGTCAAAAAGGACTCTGCCGCAGGTAATTGCAGATAATAGAAATGGCTGTATTTCATTCATTTGGTTTATCTCGGTTAATTCAGGATTTATTTATCATAACAGAAAGACTCCAGCAAGCACTCAAAGTAGTCTAACAGACAATATCCTTATAATCAAATATTTTGTCATTTTCTGTTTCGGTAATGCAAACTTGACGTAGTTGCTGCTAACCGTTATTATCAGAAGCTGCTAAGAATGGCCGATATGCACATGCCTGTAGTCCGGCATGTTGTTGTGTTGTCCGGTCCTGCTCAAACATACGAGGAAGGAGTCGAGCCTATGGCAAAAGTCAGGAAGACGCTGGCAAAGCCGAAAAAAAAAGCCGCTGAAAAGGCTGCAAAAAAAACTGTGAAGAAAAAGCGCCGTGTTTCGATAAAGTCCAAATCTAAAGTAGTAAAAGCAGTCACGAACGCAACCGAAGAAGCTCCCGAAAAGGAATCTCCCCATCACTCCACAGCCGAAGATATGGCGCTGCAGCAGCGAGAGATTTCCGTCGCAGAGTTCTTCACAAAGAACCGCCACCTTCTTGGATTCGATAATCCTCGAAAAGCGCTGCTGACGACCATCAAGGAGGGAGTCGATAATTCACTGGATGCATGCGAAGAAGCGGGAATTCTACCGGATGTGAAGATCATCATCGCTCCCGGTACCGAGGATGATCGCTTTCGAGTCACCATTGAAGACAATGGTCCGGGCATTCTTAAGAAGCAGATTCCTATGATTTTCGCCAAGCTTCTTTACGGGTCGAAGTTTCATCGGCTCAAGATGTCCCGGGGCCAGCAGGGCATAGGAATATCCGCGGCAGGTATGTACGGGCAGCTAACGACCGGAAAGCCCATCTCTATCACATCGAAGACCTCACAAAACAAGCCCGCACATCACTACGAGCTTGAGATTGATACCAAGAAGAACGAGCCTCGGATAATTCTCGATGAGACTATGGACTGGTCGGTTCCGCGGGGTACCAGGGTGGAGATAGAACTGGAGGCCAAATTTCAAAAAGGCCGCCAGTCGGTACAGGAGTATCTCGAACAGACAGCCATTGCCAATCCTCACGTCTCGCTTCAGTTCGTCACGCCGGATGGCGAACAACAGGTGTTTAAACGGGTCTCGAAGCAGTTACCCGTTCACACCAGAGAAATCAAACCACATCCCTATGGTGTGGAGTTGGGAATGCTTATTAAGATGCTCCACGATACCCAGGCACGCACCCTTCAATCGTTCTTGCATTCCGACTTCTCCCGTATCAGCAGCCGGGTGGCGAAGATGATCTGCGAACAAGCGAAGGTCTCCGAGCGGTCTCGGCCTTCTCGTATCGCAAGGCAGGAGGCAGACAATTTATATAAGGCTATCAATCAGACAAAGATTATGAATCCACAAACGGACTGCCTCAGCCCGATTGGCGAAGAATTGATTCTGGCTGGCTTGAAAAAGCAGATAGAAGCCGACTTATACACTGCCGTAACCCGGCCGCCTTCGGTTTACCGCGGTAATCCCTTCCAGATAGAAGCGGGGCTGGCGTACGGAGGTTCTTTACCTGTTGAAGGTCTTGCACGCGTGTTGCGATATGCCAATCGAGTACCCCTGCTTTATCAGCAGTCTGCCTGCGCGATGACGCGTTCAGTGCTCAATACCGCCTGGCGCAACTATGCACTCCAGCAGTCCTCGGGCGCTCTGCCGTCGGGCCCGCTCATCATAATGGTCCACATGGCTTCTGTATGGGTTCCTTTTACATCTGAGAGCAAGGAGGCCGTTGCCCACTACCCCGAAATAATCAAAGAAGTCCGTCTTGCACTGCAGGAGTGTGGCCGGCGGTTGTCCGTATTCATTCGTCGCAGGCGTAAGGCAGCCGAATCCGAAAGGAAAAAGGCCTACATCGAGCAGTACATTCCCCACATCGCCATTGCATTGCGGGAGATGCTGGAGCTTACAGAGCGACAGGAGCACACAATGGTAAGACAGTTGACTGACGTCCTTAAAAGGAGCCGATCATGAGCAAGGTTAAGGTTGCAAATCAAATCAAAGAAACTGCCAACTCCGTTAGAAACAAAATCCAGCGAAAAAGCAAGCCCACTCTCTCATTCCCCTTGCGCTCGCTGAGCAATGTGACGTACCACCCGAAGAAAGGCTTCCTTGAGCTTAAAGGCAAAAAGAAGGTTCGAACGCTCACAGTCGCTACGGTCAAAACCTTTGCCCAGACCCTGCGCATGATGTCACAGGCCAAGACCCTCGTTGAAGATGACGAAATTATGACTAAGCGAGAAGCGTACTACGTTTCCAAGAACTGGGACGATGCCCGCTTTGACGAGCAGCCCGAATCGGACACCGTAATCGACGACATAGAAGGCCTGTTCGAGGTCAACCGCGAACAGCTCGGATTCATTCCGGAGGAAAAGGGCGGCGAAATCGCAGGCAGGCTCATTGTCATCGACCGTGATTCGGATGGCAAGCCCTTGCGCATCGACTGCACAAAATTCGGCTCCGGTGCCTACTCGATACCAAGCTCAGTCGAGCATCTGAAGTTCGAAACAAAAGCTAAATTCGTACTCGCCATTGAGACCGCCGGCATGTTTCAACGCCTCGTCAAGCATAGCTACTGGCGCAAGGCCAACTGCATCCTCATCTCTATGGGCGGCGTACCCACTCGTGCCTGTCGCCGTTTCATTCGACGGATTGCTGACGAATTGAAGCTCCCTGTATATGCATTTGTGGATTGTGATCCTTATGGTATGTTCAACATCTACCGCACGCTGAAGGTCGGCTCCGGCAATGCCGCGCACATCAACCGCCACTTTTGTGTGCCCAATGCCAGGTTCCTTGGCGTCACCCCCCAGGACATCATCGATTACAAACTGCCGACTCACCCGCTCAAAGAGGTGGACATCAAACGCGCCAAAGACGCCCTCAAGAACGACCCCTTCGTCCAGCACTACAAGCCCTGGCAGGATGCGATTAAGCAGTTACTCGATATGGGAGTAAGGGCCGAGCAGCAGGCCTTTGCCGTTCACAATCTCAACTATGTTATCGAACACTACCTCCCCGAGAAACTCGCCGCACGCAAGACTTTCTTACCGTAGAACCAGATGCTTGCGGTTTGACCAATTTATTAAGACAACGTTGATGGACAGCAGAAAACTTCCTGCATTTGATAGAATTCCGATCAGTCTTCCCACAGTCTTCCCATGTCATCTCATGCCCTAATGGCTCAATTCAGCGGCGCCGGCCAGCGGTATCCGTTGCATTTGTTTGTTAGAGCCCCTTCTTTCTTACACGATGTTCTATATCCGGTTGTGTCTCTATTCTGTGCCATCCTTCTTTTGGCGTTATGGCCCCGTACCAATAGCACTTTTTGAATTGTGGACTGTTAATCAGCTTGATCCAGTCACTATCTTCATCAAAATATGCTTTGCTTTCTTCACCAGATAACAGCCTTTCCTTCTCCAGCTCCACCTTATCAGGCACGCATACGAACATCCTTATAAACGCTCCACCCTCTATATGAGAATCCCATTCTCCGAATGTTGCGATAAAAACCGCGTCTTTTTCCTCACGAGATGCTATACCCATATATTCGCGAGCATCACGGATATGCATCGGAGAAGGCGGATGTCCGTGGAAATTTAATCTCTTCTCCAAATATATCTCGACCTTATCTCCTTGTTTCTTCTTTTCGACAAGAGCTATCTGGGGAATAATTAATAATTTGTTAGGCGGTAATTGCAGCGCAGCTTTTTCAAATGAAGATCCATTGACGACCGTTGGGTTTACTGAATACTTCGATATTACTAATTCTTTGCCACTTGTGTTCTTTGACGCATTTCCAGCACTATCCAATTTCGGTTTACAAGAAGCAAGAGCAACAATAGCCCCTAAGAAAACAGAAACAAACAGGATGCTCTTTTTCATATTCTTCATCTCTAATAATGTATATATGTTTCTACATAACATCTCGAATTTCTTGCTGTTCAGAGGAATCCCGGCCGCTGTTGTAGTCTCATAAAATACAAACAAGTTTTGATCCATCAACCCAGCGCTACATCAAGGATCATCATCACCCCAAAACCGGCCATGGTTGCCATAGTTACCATGTCAATATTCTTCTCGTTACGCTGGGATTCCGGGATCAGTTCTTCCACCACCACAAAAATCATTGCCCCCGCGGCAAAGCAAAGTGCATAGGGCAGAATTCCCCGCATATGAAGAACAAATGCTGCTCCGAGCACACCGGCCATCGGTTCAACCAGACCGGAGGCCTGCCCCATAAAGAAGCTCTTCATCCGCCCCATTCCTTCTCTCCTCAATGGTAGAGATACCGCAGCTCCTTCCGGAAAATTCTGAAGACCGATTCCAATTGCCAGCGCAATGGCCCCCCCAAGCGTTGCAGAAGAAAGGTTTGCTGCCACCGCCCCGAAGGCAACTCCAACCGCAAGACCTTCAGGGATGTTATGCAATGTGATCGCAAGAACCAATAGTGTGCTTCGCTGCCAGGATGTCTTTGGTCCCTCACTTTGCTTGATATCCAAACCCGGATGAAGATGCGGCAGTATTAGGTCGGCCAATCTCATGAAAATCCCGCCAACCATAAAACCGATTATCGCTGTCACCCATGGAATTTGACCGATCTGTTCGGCCATTTCTATACCCGGTGCAAGCAGCGACCAGAAACTTGCCGCAATCATGACCCCGGCGGCGAATCCGAGCATCGAATCCATGACTTTAGGATTTACCTTCTTCGTAAAAAAAACAAGTGCCGCACCCGCCGCAGTAACACCCCATGTAAAGAGCGTGGCAATAAGCGCCTGCGTGATTGGATTGAACTGTTGAATGAAGTCGATCATCTTATGTCCTATCGCCAACTATGTATATATGGTTTACGTATAACATCCCGAACTTCTCGTCATTCAGAGTAATCCTAACCGTTGTTTACCCGCATAAAATACAATTAAATTTTTATCTATCAAACAAAAAATTAAAAACAAATAGGGAGTTGATAACAGCTTCTAACAAATCCTTCATTTTTGAGTCATTAGGAATTGCTCATGGATTTTGGTGATCGCCCCCGGTTTTGTATTCACAAACTCGGGGATGTTCGCTGCTCTGTTGGGCGCCGTAAGATGTTCCAGAAGCACAGGCGCACACATTTTTGTATTATCATTTGGTCAGGTTGAACGCTTTATTATCGTATCGCATTGTGAAGTTATATCTACCTCAGCATCTCCGCAATCTTGGGACGGGTTCTTTTAATCCGCTCATAGTCCAGTTTCAATCCCAGCGGCATAAGGCCCTTTCCGATGCTGTCATAGATGCCTTTGACATCCTCGAATGGACCTGCAACGGATTCCAACGCGGTACGTCCGGCATGGTTTAGTGCGTTTTTGTCGGCGCCGTTGTCCAGCAGCGCCTTGACAATCTCGGTGCGGCAAAAGAAAGCAGCGATGTGAAGCGGAGTTGAGCCTTCGTTGTTCCTGATTTGCATATCAGCCCCGGCCTCAATCAACGCCCTTGCAACTTCTGTCTTGCCGAATGTTACCGCAACAATCAGGGGACTGGACCCATACGCATCTTTCTTATTCAGCTCAGAACCCGCATTTATGTGCTGCCGAATTGCATCAAGATTCCCCTTAAGGGCTGCCACGTGGAGGCTTACACGCGGAGCCCTTTTTTCTTTGTCTGAGTTCTCCTGCTTTGGGCAACCGGCTGCGGCAAGGAGTATAACGAGAAGCATTGCTGTCCTTACTGTTTTCATTATTGATTCCTCCATTCTATTATTTAATATTTTCGAGTTAATGATTTTTCTATATAAAGAAATTATCAAGTTACTTACTGCATAGGTGGATACTGTCAAAAGAAAATACTTTAATAGGGAAGGAATTGCAGTGTTAAGCATGATTAATGCTATACCACCCATAACGATTACATGAATGATGTAAACATAATAGGAATTCCTGTTCAACTCATTACTGAGCTTTCCTTGTTTATCTTGATAACGTCGGAAAGTTTCAATCATCACATACACAAGACAGAGCAATGAAAGCTGGTAGCTGAACCACAGGATCAATTTGTGGATGATCTCTGAAACAATATAGTGACCTGGTTTGAACCAGGGATAGAGCAGGAAAAAGATGTAAACAGTGACTGGGATCCAGGCAATCGAGTTCGCGATGTGGTAAGGCAGCTTGCTTTCAGGCTTCGCGCCAAATACATTCAGCTTAAAGCATAGAGTCCCCAACAGGAAAAACATAAGGTATATCAATAACCTTTCATTTTGAAAATCGAGCAACCCGATTTTTGTCCAGCCCCGAAGGCCGAAAATATCCATGCTAAAGCTATAAACAAATCCAATTAGAAAAGTGACCGAAACAGCGCCCTTTAGTGAAATCTTTGGGATCCTGATCTTTACTTTTAAAAACAGCATATAGAGGATGTTGAACAAAAACAGCACAGGTAGAAACCATAGCCAATTTTGACTCCAAATTCCGTTGCTCCAGTGAAAGTAGGTAGTCCAGCTTTCTTGCGGCAAATTTCGAGAGTATAAAAATATAATTTTGTACAATGGAATCAGCATCAAAACAGCGATAACCCAGGGAATGATAAGTCTCTTAAATTTAGATTTTAGAAATGCCCGCCCTTCCTTGTTTTTCATAGATAAAGGAGTAAAAAAACCTGAAATGAAAAATATGGTTGGCATCATAAAAATATCCATTATTAAAAATAGAAGACCAGACAAATTGTTAGTTGAAGGGTCGTCAACAATCCAGAAAGAGGCCCATGTGCCGCTGCTTTCATAAACACCGCCGGCATGAACTAATACCACTAAAAAAATCATGAAAGTTCTTAAATTGTCTAAAAAGTAAATCCTGTTTCCCTTGATAGCGTCTTGTTTTTTTTCAGATGTAAACATGATAAATCTCCTTTCGTTTTGTTAGGTGCTCTATGTTTCATTCACTTGTTCCTGAAAGAAACACGCCGGGAGGTTACAGAAAAAATTCACCCATTTCGATGATTAGAGAAAAAAAGATTTGCGTAAGGTCCTGGGCGTCAATCAAGATTGATGCCGCATGTACTGCTCTGGCCATTGGCTGACGGTCTCTGCGGTCTCGATAAACTTACGATTCAGCGCCGCACCACCCAGGTGCCCGCCAACTGGTCGTGCAATCCGTGGTTGGGAACAATAACGGCATAGACCGCTGCGCTGATCCATAGGAGTAGTAATACAAGGGCACAAATGAAAGCGATACCTTCGGCCCTTTTGCTCAATAATGCCACAAACAACATTGGAACAAACAGTGGAAGCCAAATGATCACCCAGCGCCGCAGCAGCGTTACTCTGTTGGCCGGTTTTCCTTTGGTGTTGACCACCGCCAATCTGAAAATGGACTGACTTGCGGTAGTACGAAACGGCAGTTCTATGAATTGAATCAGGGCTATGGCGCCTAATACTACTATAATAGTAATCATAACAAGCCAACCCAGAGAGTCATTCCACTGCTGGACCCTTTCGGCTTGATAGTATCCGACAAAAACAGCGATCCAGACATAGAGGCCCAGCATGAAGATTGACCCGGCACGAATCCCCTTGCTAACCTCAGCGGGTTTATCCAGGAGTCCACGCAGGATGCCGGTGAGGAAGCTGAGTTTTTCGAACTTCCCTTCTTTAAGATTCTGCAGCACGCCCCTGGCATGAAGGGGCAGACTGGTTGATTCGACGCAAGCGGCGACGGCGTTCAGGAAACGCTGTTGGCCGGCAAGGTCCCCAACACCAATGCGTTCGGCGCTGGCTTTAACGTCCGGCCATGGTTCGTCGAGCAGGACGGCGTGTCCTTGAGTGGTAACCCAGACATGATCAATGCTAAGTTCAGCAGGCAGGGTCTTATCTCCTGTCGCGTCCCATAGTTCCGATGCCAGGTCGCCCAGCCAATGGCGCAGACTTGACCATGGCACACGTTTCCCGCCTTCGACCAGACTGGAAAACGGCACACCTTCAATCGCTTCAAAAGCATCCCAGATGGCTTCGGCGGTCTCCACCTTCTGCAGCCAGCGTAAACGGCCGTACCGGGCAAGATTTCGTCGAACAGGGGAAAGTTCCAATGAATTTCGTCTCAGCAGCCACACTTGGCGGCGCAGTACGGGATCGCTGGCGACAATCCATTTTCCGGGAACGATTTCCCTAATGATTTTGTAAGGCCCGAGCGAATCTGCATCCTCGGAAGGGATATCCGGCCCAGTTGCAGGTTCGACCGACGGTCGCACGGTGCCCTTCGGTTTCACTACCACCCTTGTTCCCGAGGCGAAGTCCCAAACGGTGGCAAAACCGTTTTCTCGGCGCGCACTTAAAGTCAAGAGAACCGCAATCCACGGGCAAACTATGGCGGCACCTATAAAGAACAGGGCCTGGAAGCTGGTCCAATTGGCATCGGAGATAAATGCCATCATGAGGGGCATTCGGACGCCTTCAACACAGCCAACGGGAATGAGGATCCGGATCAACGCCCGTACAATGCCGGGTGGCCGGCCGTTTGTACGGACTACGCGCAAACCCTTGAGGTACTTGCCCAGGCCGGCACCCCAAATTCCCTCAGAGATAACAAAGTAAAGAAAACCGAAGCCAAAAAGTGCAATGTAGTATCTCGCCGAATATAGTGTGCGCTTGGCAAGAGGTCGAATAATTAAATCCTCGACACCGACGAAGAGCATCAGTGTTACATAGGGAGGCAAAAAGGCGATTAAGTAATCGATCCAGCCGGTTGACGCACGAATCTTTATTGACGCAGGCTCCGGTTCTTTGGAACTGAAAGGCAGTAGCGAGTTGCGCAGCGCCGTGTAATCGGCGTAACGCCCCTCCGGTTTTTTGGCGAGGCAGCGGGACACCACCCGCTCAAGTCCGGGCGGCACGTCTTCGCGAAACTCGGTCAGTGGTTTAGGTTTTTTGTTGACGGCATTGGCGACGACCTGCAC
>CAZIAN010000143.1:0-10567 GCA_964537355.1 uncultured Pirellulales bacterium
AGCTTGCAAAAAGCCTCCTTCTGAACGTCATCAGGTTCTATATGTCTGTACTCAAGACCATACATCTTGGCCTGGGCGGTTAAAATATCATCAGCACTGATTTTCTCTATTTTCAACAACAGCGATGAGATATCGGAAGAGGGATTTGCTTTTTGTTTTTTCCGAAGGCTTGTATGTTGCTTGGCATTAATTTTGCCCATATCGAGCAGAACATCGGCGATATCGTGTGTGTTCGATTCACTCGTTTGCTCAGGGGAGTAAAGCTCACTTAGCCCGCGCAACGACTCGCTCTCAGAGAAGTCCATATCTACTGCGGCCTCGGTGTCCGTGTTTTGCTGAACACCCTTGCCAGACTTCGATGAACGATGTCTTTTTTCAGATATAAAGGGTAGTTTCATTCCGACAACTTCAATTCAATTTGAACACCATCAGATTCGAGTTTAACGAAATTATCGCCGATTTGGCTCACCTTAAAGCCGTTTATTGAATCTCCCTCACCGAGAATTTCATTATCTATCATGCACCGATATCCCTGCTGATTTTGCATAATGCTCCAAAGCTGCATACCTTTTGAATTTTGTCTCAATTGCTGCTGCCAAAGTGCCCTGGCATCCATTTCATTCTCAGCGCTGCTCTTGAGATTGCCTGACGTGGTTTCAAGCTCAAAAGGATTTTTTGCCAGTTCATTAGCCTTGACCTGCGGCACCTCGGAAAACTCATAAAATTTCCCGACTATTTCATCCATTCTGCCGAACATTTCTGTTTTAACGCCTGTAAGTCGGGCGATGGCTGACTCAACAAGCGTCTCTTCTGTGGTACCATTCGCTGCAGACGCCGCATTGGGAGAGCTCTTTTTTATCATAAACCAAAGACATAACAGGCCTATAATAAACAAAACAACAAGTAATGTGGTAGTCTTACGAACTCGTTTTCCATGAGACGCTACGGTAAGGAATTCAGACTCCTGTGACTTATTGTTACCGTCACTGGGTACCTTTTTACTGGCTGCTGCCTTCCTCTTTTTTTCTGCCGGTAAGCCATCAAGGCCTTGGTCGCGTAAAAAAGATAACATAACTAAGCTCCATTAAATTGTATCTCGTTTTGAGAGAGGTTATCTATTCAAACTGTTTTATTCTGGAAAAATATACTTAATATAAAATCTGCTGATATCTGTCCCTCGGTGATTGCCTTCTTATCCAGTTTAAGCTCACGAATTTTGATAATTCTCGGGAGCTTCTCAAGCTCTAATAAAAACGAGTAAAAAGAACTGAAATTGCCCACAAGTTCCATTCTTAAAGGCTGCTCTATATAGCCGTTATTATCTTTTTCCTTAAGTGTTCGAAATGTCTTTGATTTAAGGCCCTGTTTCTGGGCAATAACAGTCACCTGTTCAAGTACTTCAGCAATCTTACTTTTCGGGGGCAGCTTGTTTTCAAAAAACTTTATAGCCTCTTCTAATTCCTTGAGCTGTTTTGAAAGATCCTCTGCCGCCGTGGCGGCTTGACCGAATTTGCCTAACTGTGACAGTTTTGTTTCGAGGCGCCCTTTTGTGTTGGCAAGATTCTTATTAGCCGGTTTAATCATGTATTGGTAACCAACGATTGTTACACCAAACAATAAAACGGAAAAAACAATTTTTCTGAAACCGCTCGTAACCATAATATTATGTCCTCATTTTAATTATGAACAAGTTTGCCTGAAGGTCCACAGCATGGACACAGTTTGCAATACCTCTAAGGGACCCTAATCCCATATCCCGTAAATGTTAAAAATTCCACATTGCACTTTCTGCTTCATCCCTGATGTTCTTAACGTCTTCACGCGTAAGATGAACTTCCTTCTTAAGCATTGCAGTCAGTTTGAATCGCCTGAACATTGTACCATCCTCGACTTCATGTTCTTTTGACTCAACAAGTGCTACATTGTCCAGCAAACTCGAATTACCCATCCGTTTGATAAATTCCGCTACCTGAAGATCGCTCGGAGCCACACCTTCAATATCTATATGTGTCTCTAAAAGACTTTCTTGTGAAATCTGTGAAGCATTCGCCGCTTTTTTAGCCTGTTTGGATTGATATTTACTCGTTGGCGCAGACTGGGGGCTCCGTCCGGATTCCTTCTGGAGCAGGCCCAGTTTTAAAAGCGACACTCCTTGAGGCAGGTTATTAGTCAACGAAGCTAACAAAACACTTCTCGGTACCGGCTCAATAAGCTGTGAGGTGGTAAGAGCCGTTCGCATCATTTCTCCACGCTTTGTTTGAAGCTCTTCGAACTTTTTTATGGCCTCTTGTATCTTGGTCATCTTGGTATTTACCAGTTGCTCCTTAACCCCGCAGGCGCGCTGACGTATCTTGATAGTCATAAATGAACCGCATAACGCTATCATCACAACCCCAAACAGAACAAGGTACAACAGGTTTGTTCTGCTTGATTCGGTGTTTTGAACATAATCGTCCGGTACAAAATTTATATTCGCCATTATTTACTTTGCCTCCTTTTTGGCTGACTATATCATTGTGCTCGGCTTTGTCTCTACGACAGGCTGAGACCAAAGGCGGTAGCCCAGTTGACCTCACATTTTCTTCTTTCTATCGGAGTACCGGTGGCCTTTTTATCATCTTCGGAGCCTCCGCCAAGGCGACAGGGCCCAGTTATCTCAACTGCGGCAAGACAATCCCCCACCTGTGCCGGTATATCTAATTGTTTTGCTATCGTTATGCATATTTCTTTATCTATTGTAGTCTGACTTGTAAGGAAAACCAGACGCCCGACTTGACCTCTTGGATTCATTGAGGCGAACTGCCGTCTGCACTCGGTTAAATCCAGTACCAGCTTGTTTACTGATTTCTTGTTATTCAGTTGGCTCAGTCCTGTAGATAACGAACGGGCAAAAAGCAGATTATTATGACGACAAATTACGACATTTGTACAGTTTGCCTCGATACAAACGAGCATTACAATTGTTTCAATATCCGATGTGCGACGACCGAAAAATTTGGTATAGCAGTTTGCCAAAGCTGTCGGCCAAATACCTATGGACTTAATCGAAAGACCGACCTTTTCGTATATCGCAAGATGTCTGTCAATAATCTTACGCTCCGCTGCTATTACAAGGGCATTGTCCTGTTCCATTGTGATGTACTTTATCATGGTGTTTTCCTGGATAGGCTCAAACGGAAGTTTCTGTTTTATCTTCGAAAAGATGGCCCCTTCGACATCGTTGCCATCTGATTTCGGCATTTTTATATTATCGATAAATACGTCGCTGGCAGGCAAAGCCGCGATCACTTCTTTGCCTTGAAAATCACCTTTCGATGTCAGTTGACGTATAGTCTCGATAGCCCATTTTTGCCATTGGCTGCTGCCGGCTTTTACTCCCTCCGGCAGATTCTCACTCTGACCGGCAATTAAACTTATACCATTTCCATTTTCTCCGAGCTGTACCAGCTTAAGGCTGTCATCTCCGATATCGACACCAATGGAATATGCGTGACTTTTTGAGAATTTAAACATAAGAATTTTACCCACAAAGGCGTATTCTTTTATCAGGTGTAATATTTATAACGCCTGTAAGGATTTTTATTACACCGCTCCACCTCGGCCTAAAAACAGGTTTTGGTTCTAATTTCGCTCGAACAAACACCTCCGGTTGAATCATCCTGTTTTATCGGGATTCCATGGCGTTACCTGTATTAAATTACTCGATCTGGGATTCCCAATAACTGCTCGTACAACTAAAATATATATAATAAAAGCCGCACAGGCCAAACGATTGCGGGAATATCAATGCCTAATTCTGCACAGTATTGAATAAACTGCACACCACATCTGATAAAATCCACGTTCCAAATACATCCGGACAGCTTCCACCTTGAATCGAAGTAAAATGTCTTAAAATCTTTTTTTAATGAAATATTTCTTAATAAAAGAAGATATGTAGTAGAGGAAAACGACCTCTCGAAATGAACATGAGTTGATAACAAAACTTCTTAAATTATCTCCGGGCAAAAAAGTTTATAGGACCATTCATTCGGCTTTGAGTTCCCGCTCCATTAAATCCGCAATGGCCTTTTGCACAGGCTTATTTTCAAACAACACTTCATAGATGGCACCTGTAATAGGCATTTCAACGTCATATTGTCCGGCAAGAGCAACGACCGATTCGCAGGTGGTTACGCCCTCGACCACCGATTCGTTGGCCCCCAAGGCTTGCTCTGCACTTTGTCCTTTGCCTATCCTTTCGCCGAATGACCTGTTTCTTCCCTTGGGCGATATACAGGTTGTTACTAAATCGCCGAGGCCGGTCAATCCCGCAAAAGTCTCCTGTCTGGCCCCCATTGCAAGCCCAAGACGGGTTATTTCGGCAAGCCCTCTGGTCAAAAGGGCCGCCTTGGCGTTATCACCGGCTCGGGTACCGTCTATAATACCCGCCGCTATGGCGATAACATTTTTCATCGCCCCGGCTAACTCGACACCCACTATATCAGTATTACTATAAACCCTTAGCCAGGGCACACCATCGGAAAATGTGTGTTGAATCTCTCGAGCCAATGCCTCATCCTCGGCTGCCGCACAGGCCGTCGCCGGAAGTCTTCGAGCCAGTTCATCAGCTATCGTTGGCCCTGAAAGAACGGCAAATCTCTTCCCCCGTCCATCGTCCCTCACCCCTCGTTTTTCATCCAGTATCTCCCCAAGTATCTCAGTCGGCCGCAGTAAAGTATCATTCTCAATGCCCTTGGCAACCGAAACAACAGGAACGTTCTTAGGGACATAATCTTTCAGACGGGTCCAAATCCCCCGCATAAACTGACACGGCACAGCAGAGACAAGAAGGTCCGCACCTTCAATTATGCATTCATCATCTGCCTCAAACAAAATCTCTTCCGGCAGTTTATAACCGGGCAGAAATTTCTTATTCTCACGGTTCTCTTCAATTTCTTCCAACTGCCGCCGGTCATAACCCCACATCCGAACACTTGTTTCTCGCACCGCAGTCGAAGAATCTCGTTTCTCACAAAGCAGCATGGCCAAAACCGTGCCCATCCCCCCGTCACCGATTATGGATATATTCTTAAACATGAAAAAAAATTATAGCCCTAAATATCACAATTGCAATCTGTTTGTCAGAGAAGCAGAGTCACAACCGAACAGAACCGCAACAGTAATCGAGCGGTAAACCAGCCAAAACAGACAATGTTATTCTTGATATTTCCCCCGTCATTGCGAAAGAACCACAGGCGACTGTGGCAATCTCAACTTCTTAAATTCTTTCTTTTAGGCGATTCCACTCTTCAAGATATTTCTTTAGATGAATTTTGCCATTTTCTATTTCTGATAAAATCAACTCTCTGACCAATTCCTGCTCCGCTTCATACTCCTGGCCTGTAAAGTGCCCTCCAAAATGGGCCACTCTTAACCACACTAAGTATGTAGTCAAAGCATCGAATTCATTGTAAGCCACGATCTCGTCTAATTTGCCGTCTAACCACAGGAATGCTACCTTTTCTCCGTCAACATCTATTTTTCCCGGGATACCCGATAGAGTAGCCATTTCATTCAATGAGGGCGTGGCTTTGCCCCAGCCTCCGACAACATCTTTTATATCAACGCTTGCTTCACTGTTTCGGCTGTCAAAATAATCTTCCCCCTCCCATGGTTTGTTTGGACGGCTACAGAATCCCTTGGCCTGAATACCTAAGATTATGCTTCTTTGAATAAATGCTTTCAAGTCAGCCGAAGTGGAGTTAAAACCAACCAACTGCGGTTTATATTGGCCAACCTTATCTAAAAATGTGCTGACGACACTTTGTTCCGAGATTTGTTCCGGGTCATTCACATCACGAGGCAGAGATAGTAAATGTAATTTGGTGCTGCCTCCTGATACCAGTCTATCTACAGCAGCAACAGAAACTATCCTGCATACCACCGTCTTTAAATATGGTGTAGGGTCTTCCTCCGTCGCCCCTCCTTCTTTCCACATATGTTTGAGAACATCTAAATCCGGCATATCATCAGGCAAACCATATAACAACTTTCCCGCAAGCGGATCAGGTATCCATTCCGCATCAAATGCCCAAACTCTATTTTTTACAGTCTTAAACATGATAAGTACTTTCAACAAACACAATTTCTTCTGTTTATTTTATTACCCAGCCGTCGCGAGTGTCGTTTGTTTCATCATTTTTTTCTCTGCAATACGCAATACGATATACGAGTGAAGTTTCAATCATGCCGCAGTGCAATGACAGGGTCAACCCGTGCCGCCCGCACCGCCGGATACAGACCTGCCACTAAGCTTACAAGAATGGAAAAGGCAACCGCCCCCGTACAAAGCCACCACGGAAAGCTGAAGTAATCCGTGTATGGAGCACCCTGCTTGATGAGAAAATGATTGGCAATTTGATTGATGACCATGCTCACTACCCATCCCAAAGCAAGCCCGAAAACCCCTCCTAAAAAACCAATCACACCAGACTCAAAGAAGAATATCTTTTTGACGTCTTTTTCACTGGCCCCTACGGCCTTCATAATTCCAATCTCGCGATATCTCTCTAAAATGGACATCACCATCGTATTGATTATGCCCAAAGAGGCAACTGTAATACCTATCATCGCAACCGCCAATAAGAACATGTCCATAAACATAAATGCTGTCTTGATTTCCTTGAGCTGGTCTATAAGTGCAAAGGTTCCCAGCCCCCGATCTTTCATCTGTTCTTTTATCGGGTCAATATATTTGACCGAAGAGACCTTGATAGTTATTGCCGAATAGCCTTTAAGCTTTTCCGCCGGCCGAAAAAAATCCTTGATATTTGTAAGCGATATTTTTTTCATACCTTCGGCAGGGCCCGGCGGTATATAAACATCGCTTCGTATAGGAAGAAATCCACCCATTCCCATACGTTCAGCCACTCCGACAATAGTGAAGGTATAGCTCTCCTGATTGAAGGGAAGCTTTTCACCCTGCATAATAGACATCATGTTCATCGGATTTAATAGTGCAGCATCAATGGCCAAAGTGGATATCTCGATTTGTTCTCCGATTACGGCCTCGAAGTCCTTGATACCCATCCGGCGTAACAGAACATCATTGATAATCGAAGAGTTCTCCTCATCACCTTCATAAGCCACACCTGCTCTGAGTTTCATCAATTCAGATTGACAAACATCAGCCGACATAACCTGGACAAGGCTGAACTGTTCCTTTTCCCTGAATCTAATCTGCGCGGGGAAGCGAATTTCCGGGAAAGCCGACTCCACACCCTTTATTTCCCTAACCTCCCGTAGAAAATTAACATCGAGTATTGGGCTGTTTGCCGAATCGGGGACTTGTTCATTTTGGATTTGGTTTTGCGGGTCATCGGGGTCCATATTAGCATGTTCAGTTCTGCTCCTGCCCGAGGCCGGATAGACGGCAATATAATTGAAAAGCCCCATTTTCTTGAAACTATCTGTAACGTTTTTCTGAACACCTTTGCCAAAGGAGAACATCGAAACCAAAGCCCCGATTCCTATCACAACTCCAAAAGTAGTCAGGAACGTACGCAGTTTCTTCTTGCGCAGATTGGAAAAGGAGTGCTCGATATAATCGGATATTCTCATCGATTCTTTACCTGATTTTTTCCTGTTCAACAACTTTCCCGTCGCATAAATGAATAACATCATCAGCAAACTCGGCCAGCATAGCCTGCTCATGGGAAATCATAATGATAGTTAAGCCATGATTCTTATTCAGCTCGGCCAGTGTCTGAACAATCTGCCTTGATGTGCTCGTGTCTAAATTACCCGTAGGCTCGTCCGCCAATAGAATTTTAGGCTGATTGACTAATGCCCGCGCTATCGCGACCCTCTGCTGTTCACCCCCCGAAAGCTCCGCCGGCCGATGGTCTTTACGATTGATTAGCCCCACCTTCCCCAGCATCTCTGCCGCCCGCCGGTTCCTTTCCCTTTTTGGCACACCTGCAAAAAGCAGCGGAAAAGCCACGTTCTCCAGGGCCGTATAAGACGAAATAATATTGAACGTCTGGAATATCATCCCGACCTGGTATCGCCGGTAAAGGGCAAGCTCTTCCCTATCTAATTCGGAGATAAATTTGCCCTCGACCTTAATACTCCCTGATGATGGCGTATCAAGCCCTCCTAATAGATTCATCAAGGTCGATTTGCCCGAACCCGATGGTCCTGTTACTCCTAAGAATTTCCCCTCTTCGACAGCTAAATTCACATCCTCAAGTGCGACAACATTAATCTTCCCAGATGAATAGACCTTGGTCAGCCCTTGTGTCTCTAAAAAGCCGTCGGAATTCATACAAGATATCTCTGAAACGTTACTTTGCTCACGAACAGGTTCATCTTTTTCGCTTTGACCTTTTTTTTGCGTGCTTTTTTTGTGTTTTTCTTTTCTTTGTTTTCCTGGTTTTCTTAGTTTTCCTGGTCGGGCCGGTTAACGATTCTGCCGGGGCAACGTTCAACTGGCGAGCCGGCACATTAACCGACACTATTCGCACTTTTATCCCCTGGCCTAAGCGAATATTGCATCCCGAGTTCTCCCCGACAATACTCTGCAACCTTTCGTCGTATTTCCAATAGTCCTGCCCCAAATCAGCCATCCGGATAAGCCCCTCGATACCGAATTCTCGCGATTGCACGAATAGGCCGAAACCTGTTAATCCCGTAACAACGCAGTCAAGCTCCTGTCCGATTTTCTTACTCAGCATTTGCAGTAACAAAACCGTCTTCAATTCTTTCTCGGCCCCGTCCGCCCGCTGTTCGGTGAAAGTGATATGTTTACCCACTTCTGTTAAATCCGGTCCTGCTGAAACGTCACTCGCAGAGTCCATGCGTTTTTGCAGGTAACTTTCCAGAAGGCGATGAACGAGCAAATCCGCATATCTCCGTATCGGACTGGTGAAGTGACAGTAATGAGTTGAAGCCAAGGCATAATGACCGATATGTAGCGGGGCGTACTGGGCCTTTTCAAAACTACGCAGCACGGCTAAATTAATCGCAAATGAGCAATCAGCCCCCTTGACCGCCGCCAACAAATCCTGTATCGCCGCCCTGTCGGGATTTTGCGGAATACCGAATCCGAATGCCTTAAGAAGCTTGGCGAGATTTTTCATACTCATAACATCCGGCTCCGGGTGGATCCGCCGGAGAAAAGACACATTCAACCTGTCTAAAAGTGAAGCTACCGCGTCGTTGGCCTCAACCATAAACATCTCGATTATAGTATGCGGATAGCTGTCATCCGCCGGACGAGCACCAACAACCAGTCCGGATTTGTCCATTACCAATTCGATTTCCGGCAAATCCAAATGTATCATTCCGTTTTTTCTTCGCCGCTGCTTGATAGCTCGGCTGAGCGTCTCCATATTTCTAAGGAGCTCGACCACCTCAGGCTTCGTATCTTTAGTGCGGCCCTTCAAAATCTTATCGGCCTGCTGATAAGTGAGACGCTGTTTCGAACACATAACCGAGTTGGCAAAATTACGGGACACAATGTTACCTTTTTTGTCGTAAGTCAGATAGACGCTTTTCACAAACCGCTTCTGCTCCGGCTGAAGACTGCAAATGCCGTTACTTAAAATCTCCGGCAGCATCGGAATTGTCCTGCCGGGCAGATATACACTGTTGCCGCGCATCTTTGCTTCTTCATCGAGCGGCGAATCCTCCGGTATAAAATAGCTGGCGTCGGCGATGTGAATGCCTAATACCCACTTGTCCGTTCCTTTTGTCTCAAGACTTATCGCATCGTCGAAATCCTTTGCATCCGGCGGATCAATCGTAATAATCGTTTTCTCTGTAATGTCGTCACGATGGCGCGCTTCTTCGGGCTTGAATCGGCCGGCCGCTTCGCGCGCCTGCTCAAGACAATCTTCCTCGAACTCACCGGGCAAATGAAACTGCCGGATTATCGATTGTATCTCGCTTTCATATCTTCCCGCTTTACCTAACACCTCGATTATTACACCGCGTGCTAAATATTTTTCAGTAGGATACGATAATATTTCGACAACTACCTTGTCTTTTTCCTTCGCCCCTTTTGCGCTGACATCATCGACGGAAATCGGATCTACAAAACTTTTGCCGTCCGGCTGAACAATCCACGCCTCCGGGTGTTTCATCAGCGTCCCGACGAACCTGTTCTGCGCACGTTCAATGATTTCGATCACTTCACCGCTGTACCGCATCTGACCGTCGCGTTTGCCTTCTCTTTTAACCTTTACAAGGACAATATCTCCGGCCATTGCCTCACCCGTAGCGCTCGGTGGTATAAATAAGTCGCCGTGCGAATTGGGCTCCCGCGGCGTCACGAAGCCGAACCCTCTTGGATTTGACCTGAATGTCCCTGCTATTTCGCCGGCCAAAGATGGCAGGGTCACTAAATTCTTCGCCCCTATCACGACATGACCGGCCTGTCGAAGCTGGTCGAAAGCCTCTTTGAACTGTGGATAATCCTCCGACTTTACCCCCAGCGCCTTGCCTAATTTTGCTAATTTCACAGGTGAGTAATCACTGTGCTTCAATAGTTTTATTATTTTATCTTTATATATTTGCGCCATGT
>CAZIAN010000144.1:0-10523 GCA_964537355.1 uncultured Pirellulales bacterium
AAATTTGAAAATATGTATATTTTCGCAAATAATTGACATTCTTTCGGATCCAACATGGGCAAAATCAACATTTATGGAGTCATTTTGGTGACACGATGTCCCCTTGTCTTGGCGGTGTTTTTCAGCTCCTGAAAGAGGTGACTTTTCGATTCTTATTTCACTCTTTAAAATCTTCTATTTGTGTAAGTTTTGCTTGCCACTCTTCAACCTGACTGGTCGAAGTTTCAATCAATCCTGCCTGTGTTCCATAGAAAATCTGCCACCATCTTTATAGGGAAAATCCTTTTTCAGGCCGATCTCGCTGATGTCGATGTTCTCAAACCCCAGTGTTAGGGCTGGCGAATCGGGCTTGAGGCGATAATCATGATTCTCCCGATCCACAAACAATGGATCGGCAAATTTCGTATTGGTATCAAGCCCCATACGATGCCAATTATCCAAGCTTTTGTAGTCTTTTATTCTTCCGAAGGTATAGCGTCCTTCCGGGTTATAGTACACATTACTGTCTACTTGCTTGAACGTTTCCTGATCTGGTTGGCCGCTGATTCGAAAGATTGATCCGGAAAACGACCAGACGATATTGTTCTCAAAAGTATAATGGTGATTCCAGATAGGTGGTTTATCCAGCGCTACGTTAGCGTGTCGACTACCTGCGACGATAGTAAATGGTGACAGTAGATCTGGCCCATCAAAATCGATGATGTTATTGCGGACGATGTGATTCGGTCCTCGGACATGCACTCCAAACTTGTGATCTATATTGTAAATAATATTGTTGGTTACGGTGCAGTTATATACGCCGTCCAGATCAAGGTAGATCGCTGCAGCAGGATAACCCGGATAGCTGTTATAGGCCATGTCGTGAAGCAGGTTGTGATCAATTGTGACATGTCCGCCGGCCGGTCCTCCGGCGGTACAGTTGGTATAGATCCCTGCTGCGTCACTGTCGGTACCATCCAGCCCGACTCGCGAAATATCATTATAACTGACAGTCTGTTGTTCTACATAAAGAGATTTGAACCCATTCGAATCAACGTCATGGATGAGATTGTGTCGAATCAGATCGCCAACACTATTGCGCACATAGATACCTTCTCCAACATGATGAACATAGTTGTTTTCAATGATATTATCCCGATTATTACCACCCACAAAACGAACGCCGCCGCTTATCGTTTGGGTGATTAGATTTCCGTAAATCATACACTTTTCGATATCCCCCTCAACAATCACGCCATTTTGCCCGGAATTGAGAAAACGACAGTACTTGATGATTATGTTCCGTGCCTCACCGAGGCGAATCAATCCTCCCTTGACATTCGAATGCAATGCAAGACTGGGGAGGACCTCTATCAGGCCATTGGAAACCTTGAATGTAAGGCCCTCGAACTGAATATCACTTGCGCCTTCGATATCAATCAGCCAATCCATAGTCGCTGCAATAATTGCCTGCCTGTCAATCGGCGTGCGGCGTGGTTTGTAATAGAGTCTATGCAAAGTGGCATCCATGTAGAACTCACCAGGCTGATTCAGGAAAGATTTGGAATTATAGATATAGAAACGGGTACGTGTACGCGCAGCCCAATCATCATCCCAGACTGTGCCTTTGAGATTCCCGGCATACCCCTGGACAAGTGTAATGATACGCTTTTTGAAATTAATGTTTTGAATAGCAATCTTTCCGGGTATCCAATGTGCCCACAAACACACGGCCGCACCATGGTAATCGAAACTGCCGTAGTCGGCCTCTCGAAATTTTAAATGGCTGAAGTCAATGACGGATTCGAATTCATGATAACCTGTATCTGGTTCCCTGGCCAGAACAGCGGGCTGGTCGTTTTCAAAAAGCGCGTAGGCGTCCCGATCGAGCTGTGTACTGTAGATCCCTCCACCTTCGTCCTTCCACGTAGTCAGCGCCCGGCCGCCAATGAAATGGGCGCTGCCTTTTTCACTCCAATTCTTGTAGATGATTCGACTGCTGCTGGAACCTGAGTCTTCCCTTCCAAAATGGACGGTGTTATCGACGAAGTAATCACCGGCCTTGAACAGCACCAAGACATCCATGAACCCATTCTTGTCTATATTGCGGATCCGGTCCCGCGCACCTTGCAGCGTTCGTAACGGCCGGTTTTGAGTGCCGGGATTGCCATCGTCGCCGTCAGGAGAAACATACAATTCGCCGCGAGCACCTGTAACCGACAACATTAGCAATAGTCCGGCAGATAACCACGATATCAAGGAGTTCTGAATCCGATCCGTAGCTATTGACAGAAATAATAACTTGCATTCCATTGTTTACCTCCTGTCTCTATAGAACATGAATTCCAGATAAAGTCACTCAATAATACTTGCTCCTCTCAGCACAGTCGATGAATATGTGCCTTCGTAATTCATAGAACGATGTATTTCTTCAATATTCTCAGGTGCTTTTCACATAGAGCCAGTCCCTTTATCAATTTGTCTTTCCATTGTGATTGAAGCTATTCACCTGACGATTTTGACGCGATCAGCACGGCAACCGAATGCCCGCTACCGGGCGCCTTTAGCATGTAATTTCGGCTGCTCGAAATCGTGGTTCTCTTACCCCAGCAGCTTGTCGCGACATTAAGCCACAGCAAATCGAACGTGCGCTCTGAGTCGGTCAACTCGATTCGCACGCGGCGATCACTATCGCCCGTGAAAAAGACGGCGTACTGCCGTCCCGGTTCGGCCAGACAGTAAGCCTCGTTTTCCTCTCGTCCCGAGAGTAGATTATTACTTGGATTCATACTGAAAATACGAATCGCGCCGATAAATTCTCTCATACTGTTCAAATGCCTTTGTCCCTCCGGTGTAAGTCCAAAACCTTCACGCAGACTGTCTGGACAGGTTGGTGTGTGCCGGTGGAAGCGGATGCTGGCCGAACCGGCAAACACGGCACGCCAGAACTTCGCACCCGCCTCGGCATCAGTCGGCGACGTCCGGTCCTTTCCGAAGCTGCTCCCGATCGGCCAGTTAAAATGGTAACACTTCACGTTGTTAATGGGACGCATGCCGTATGAGAGCACTCGGGACCGATACCAGAGAATATTGTCATACTGTGTCTGACCGCTGGTGCCGTTGTTCTGGGAGATATCACAGAAGTTGAATGCCGCGTTCAGCAGCGGTACACGCACCTCGGGATTGTCCCAGTCCTGAAACATCGACGCCTTATAGGGAGTCGGCCAGTGGAAACGCCGGGAAGAGCATACGAAGATATCAGAAACGTCCTTGGACTTGGCATAACACCGCACGAACCGGGCCCAATACGGATCGGGTTCGAGCGTCTCGTCGCCGATGCCGCTCTCGTTGTCAATCTGAAATAAAACTTGATCGAAACCACCATCGATGACCTCGTTAAGAATCTTTTCCACAAATCGCTGCTGGAGCGGTAGAAGGACGGGATCTTTCTCAACCGCCGCCATATGGAAGGCGTTGTAGAAATTGGTTTTCCCTTCCTTCAAGAGCGGGCTGTCGGACCAGCTATACGTAATGTTGTTGTTTGGATTCCACGGAGACCAATACCACCCATATCGCGCCTGTCGAGAATCACCCGACTCGTTCCAGCGATCCCATATCTCGAGCTGCACAATAATGCCGCGTTTTTTTGTCTCGGCCAGAAACGTGCGGAACTTGTTCCAATACGTCTCGTTCCACTTGTGAAGATCGTATTCGCCGTCGAGTTTGGCAAACGGATAAGGCAACATGTCCCATCGATAACCATCCGGTGTGTATTCGCGCGAACTCATCGTGCACCTGATATAGTTGCCACCGCAGTTCTTAAGCAGATCCAAATGGTCGGTCAGCTTTGTACCGTCAAGTGCCCACTGAAAGATGTTGTCACGGTCCGAACCACCAATCAACACAATAGGCTTACCACGGTACTCCCAGTAGCTGGGATTCTTGGAGTAGGGCCTTATATGAGTGAAGACTGCACGGCCGCCTATTCCTGTCCCGGCGGGTGTTTCTGATACATGACCTCGCTTGTAGAGCACGGGTCGATCCAACGGCGGTGTCAAGACCGTTTCATTGGCGGTCGTGATTTCCCGCAACATATACCAGTAACGCGGATCAACACCGTCACCTGCGAAGAACGTGTCGGATATTCCCTGTGGCATTCGCGGACTGTCTACAAGGTTAGCCAGCAGAAAATTAGGCGTCCGCTCGACTACGAACAAAGCATGGCCCTTGTGAGCGGCTGCGTTGCCACCGTAGCCGAATATTCGCACGTTATCGCAGTCTCTGATCCATACAATCGGCTGGTTGTATTCACCTTTGATTCCGTATATAGTCACGTTACTTGCGTCGCGTATTTCCAGGTTGGTGTAACTGCGAGCGTGCTCGGGATTACATTGGTACATACTGAGCGGTTCGTCTGTGCTGTTGATAAGTAGGTGTCGGTAGTTGATATTGTGGCCGCGGGAGCTTTCCTGGTGGAAGTTGTACCACCGTCCTCCACCGTGACCATTAACCAGAACGACCGGGTGGTTGTACAGCCGTGAAGCTTTGCCAAGTTCAAGTGATCGAGCAGGACCCTGGGCGGGAGCTTTGAATGAAAAGGCTATGTTCGTGTCACGGAAAATCGAATTGCGACCGGCCCGCCAGTGCAAACAATAGGCCGCCTGAGAATCCGTTAACGTACGGATTCCGAAAAAGGCAACCACTGTATTAGCCTCTCTGTCATCAGCAGTTTGAACGACAGGCCTGGGATTGTCCGGATCATGGAAATCTCCGCCGGCACGATCCAACGGCACCAGCCAAGAGTAACAACGGTGCAAACCTATCAGCTTAGTGTTGGGCTGAAGTTGAATCGTTTTGCTTACTGCATAAGTGCCTTTCGGCAGAAAAACAATCTCGTGATTATCAATCGCACGTTGGATCGCCTTCGTGTCGTCGGCAATTCCGTTACCAACAGCCCCGAACGGTTCGTCTTTAACGTTGACTGCCCCGGGCGACTCCCACCTGATGAATTCATCAGTCCACAGATGTCGTGACTGCAAATCGGCCGGCGGTTTTTGATTCGATGCCACGTCGGCCAGCCACGGAACATCAAGCTTTTTGCCATCGACGAAGATAGGAGCCGGAAATACGAATGTTCGATTGCCGTACTTACGAGCACGGTAGCTTTCTGCTACACCTCCGGCATATTCGGCTATATGAACCCAGCCATTGTCCTGAGAACGAAGGGCTGGTTTGTCGGGCTGTTTGATGAGTGTCTCGGCACCTCGGATGAAAACATTGTTCAGGTAGAGGCTCGACTCAGCCTCGATTGCCGTATTACTGCCGGGGGCTTGCATATCAATCTTGCTGTCGATGAGACAAAGCTGGCCGTGATGGGCGCCCCACTGTTTTTTAGTAACGATCGCGGGGCCGGTCGTTTGCGATTCTATGGTCAGGCCTACGGCACAAAGCGCCTGCCTGCTGCTGCAAATCAGAGCAGTTTCCGTTTGATTGATTAGAGTAAAACCGGTGATCGTCGGCGCAGGCTGTGTCTGGCGAAGGTCCGCTCCTATGCGGCCGCCAATCACTGTCACGTTTGCGTGACTTCCTCCCGATCCGGCCCCTCCTTCCAATCCACAGTACCCATCATTTGCATAGATCGTGCAGTCCTGTACCCCGGACCCCTGGGCGGCGCGATGGCGGATTGCTACGGCCCCTGTATTGCCCTTGCCAATCTCAATGTCGATGCCGATGAACATCTGGTTCATTGATATGTTCGGCTGGGGCTCATCAACGGCAGCCTCGATACCCATACCGGGAGACCAGAAATGAATAACATATTTCGGCTTCTCAGGATTCGTAAAACCCGGAGAATGAGGTGCTAGAACAATGTGAGGCCGGTTCGGACTCCGTCTCGAGCCGAGCAGCACACAGGGATAGTCGCGGGTGCCCTTACGCTTACCATCGGGTCGCATCGGCCGATATTGGATGCACGAAAGTGTATCCGAAACCCTGTACCGTCCTGATGGCAGGAAGCAGACCATCTGGTGATCTCGTGCAAAGACAATCGCCTTCTGCAGCGCATCGGTGGCATCCCTCTTACCGGTAGGATCGGCAAGGAACGGTGCCGCCGTTACATCTACAAAGCCTATCTCTGCAAGCCTCGAATCGCCCAATTCTGACATGACTCGGTTAGTCGGAGTTTCGCCGGGGCCTTTATCAGCATGAACAGAGGTCACGGAGATTGATAGCACTATAGCAAAGAAAACGTTTCGCATCGCTATGCGCTCCTTATATATGTCACGTTCATTCTAATTTACTTTTGTTTATTTGGGAACCCATTTTAGAGGATTCCTGATCGGTGATGGCGGCAACCTTCGGATCAATCGTCACTATAACGCGTCTGTAGCGTGTCAACGGCGGCACTCCATTGTCGGTAACTGCGACCAGAAGGTGGATTGTCTCGGTAGTATCTACTTTGGGTGCGACAAATGACGTTTGAGGTGAACGGGGGTCTGCAAGTTGGGGAAGGGTACCCCGGTAGCTTCCAACCTCCGGGTAAAATATCCAGGTGTAGGCTAGGCTGTCCCCGTCAACATCCGTTGAACTGCCGGCATCTAACCTTACTCGTTCACCTGGAGCTACTGTGCGGTGCAACGGTCCCCTTAGCCGCGGCACGGGTGGATGGTTCGCGCCTGGGAAGTCCGTTACACACCAGTCGAGCCGGGTTTTAAAATCATTCTGGAGATGGACGGCCCAGCGCTTAAGCGTGTTGTCACGGTTGGTCGAACCCTGCCATGTATCTTTCTGGTTAGCCCAGTAGTAATTTTTATCCTTGTAATTTTTGTTGCGGCCATACCTGCCGGCCCAACTGCCCCATGTCGGCTGCTCCGGATCGTTCATACCCGTGGGCACCAAATACAGGAACGTCATCGTGTCGCCTTCCTTCTGCGGGTGTGTCGTGTTGGTCGGATACATCGAGCCCAGCGGGCCATGGCCGGTCAGCACGTCACGCACAAGATCAAAGCCGCCGGCAGTCGCTGTCAAAGCGGAAAACCGGTGATACCATCGCTTCCGATCCAATTCGGGGCGAAAGGTGTCGATCCAGATTCTAAACGGTGGTTTGACCGTTGTCGTGTGTTCGTCGAACTTGTCGGACGAGCTCAGGCGGAGGCGGTCTTTGAACCTCGCGTAACGGGAAGCACCGCGTTCTTCCAGTACTCGATCCAGCGCCCGCTTGAGGCTGCTCGAGGCTGAGCCGTGGTCCGTGCCCCAGTTCATGAACCAGACAGGCCGTGGATCGTCCGCATCGACGGCCGACAAGATCAAATTTACGCCCTGGTCGCTGTCCTCATATCCGGAAACGATCCGCCGCAGCAACTGTTCGGGCGGGGGATAGCGAGCATCGTGCCTCACGAGGTTTGGGTAGCATTTCCCGTAAGCTTTTACGATATTCAGGACGATCCCTAATCCGGTTCGTTCCAAATTGCGGTTTTCTCCATCGCGGACGGCTGGGCGATTGCAGATGATTCCTTCCACGTCCCATTCATTGGCGTAAAGGAGGAAACGCACGAGCGACTGTTCGTCATCGGGATCACCACCGGCATCGGTCTCGACGATGACACGCAGACGCGCCTGAGCTGCGGTTGCGTCTGCCAGAGCAGACGGCATGACCAGGAAAATAACGACACTGAATCCAATCGTGCTGATAACGGTAAATCTGCCCATGATATGTCCGCCTTCGATTTCTTATTCGACTTTTTCTGCGTCAAGTATATGTTTTAACAAGCGCTTATCGCCAGCGCTGCATCCGTTAAGGTTCGCATTTTGCAATCTTTTGGCAAAATGCGGTCCATATAATAGCACAATGTCTTGTTCGATTCCAACACCATCTTTGGCTGGACTTGAGGTTGCGCCGTAACTAGGAGAAAAATAGATCAAATCCAACCTTTCCTTATATTCCAAAGATAGTCCTCGGATACATTCCCTTCGATACGGATCTCGAAAATCTGTGCCAGAAAATTCGTGCATACAGAAAATTTGCAGACCTTCGGGGGTGGGCCTGTGAGTAGTAGTAACAGAAAGAATAATAATCAGAAAAAATTTGTCTTCGTTTCCTATGGTAGTATCTGCTTACTCAGTTCCAGTACCCCTGTGTAGCCATAATCTCTAAGCCCGGCATAGGTGCAAAGATAATGACTGCCATCTATTTGATACAACGCCGGAGTATTACCCCGAAGCTCATCAAATATGAAAGGCATATCTTTGCTAATAGACCAGTTACCGGTATCAACGGTTATACGACGTTTGCAATGAATTTGAAGCATAGAGGGGATATGACTAATGCGAAAAAACGTTGAAAAATCTCAGTTTATGAACACCAGAACGCTCAAGATCTGTGCAAGAGCGGCGGTTGTAAGTGCTCGGATATGTGAAAAACTGTATTATTACGCAATTTATTGGAAAACTGGCGGTGGGACAGAATATTCTTGGCCCTGCAATAGGTTTTTGGTGGAATTATCGATGTTGTAAGGAGTAAGTTATGTTTTTTAAGCGTGTAAATGGGAAATGTCAGATAAATAATAAATCGAAAGTGGCTTGCCCTCTCGAAAACAAAGATCCTTGAAAGAGCAAAGTGAATTTGCTACAATTAGTTCACAGCTAATCTTGAATAAATCATAATAGAATTTGTGGATTTTAGTTTTCTGAGGGTGTCGGTCTTTGCAGTTCTTTCTAAAGGGAGGAGACAATGGAAGCTGCTGTGAGGAGGAGGAAGTTTTTTCAACCGTTTTGTGGATATTTTGGTATGAGGCCAAGGTATGTTTAAGTTAACCGTTTTTTGAAGAAGGAGAATGACAATGTTTAAAAAATTGATTTGTTTGGTCTCTTTTTTTCTGGTGTTGTCTCTGGTCGGTGGTGTTCAAGCTGCTAATGTGTTTTGGACGGATGCTGGCCCCGACTCCCTCTGGAGCACGCCAGAAAACTGGGACACTGGTACACTCCCCACCTCTGCCGATCTAGTCAGAATCAACTCCCTCCCCGGGCCGACTGTTGCGAACGAAGGCGCCGTGGCAAATGCCATCCTCGTTGGACCTGAGGGTAACACCGGTGCCCTGACAATTGACGGTGGAATTCTTACGACACAATCCTGGGTTCCATTCGGGCACGGCGGCGGTGACGGGAAACTTAATATGATTAGTGGTACCTTCAATATTGGCAATAACTTCTGGCCGGGGAGCAACGGCGGTACGGGCACTGTAAATATGACCGGTGGGACTATTACATGCTCTAATTTCCAGATTCCAAACGAAGGTACAGGTCACGTGGATTTACATGGTGGAACTATCAGCGCCGGTAACTTTGGGATGAAAGCCTCCGGCAAGATGGACGTCACAACCGGGACGCTGATAACAAACGGCGATATGCTCTCGTTGGTCCATGGATACATTGACAGCGGCTTGATCACCGCCTATGGATGTAACGGCATGCTGAACTTGGATTATAACGTCACGAATGAAGGCAGAACCACGTTGACGGCTATCCATAATCTTCGTCCGAATCCGACCGATGGCGGTATCGCCGTCGCCGGCGAGGTGGAGCTGAGCTGGACTTTGCCTGACCCGTGTGTGCCTGGTGAGTCGGTGTCTGTTGACGTCTATTTCACCGACGACCTGCAGTCGCTGGAACAGTTTACCGACCCGGAAGCAATCCAGGTTGTCAACAACCAGAACGTGACTTCCGTTGTCGTGCAAACTCAACCAAAGACGCGGTACTATTGGGCCATCGATACTTACATCGGCGATCCCAATGATCCGATTTTCGGGTCTATTTTTAGTTTTGTTTCAGATAATCTGCCTCCCAATGTGGAAGCCGGCGCAAATGTGGTGGCTTGGCTGGAAGGCGGTACCAAGGCAGGGAATCTGGATGCGACCGTCACCGATAATGACGCTTATACTGTACAGTGGACAGTGGTTAGTGAACCCGATGACCCCAACAACCCTGACGCTGTGATTGCCGATCCGAGTGCCGAGGATACGACGATCACCCTTTCAGCCGTAGGCGAGTATGTCTTGCAGTTGGAGGCCTCGGACGGTGAATACACCGGTTCGGACACGGTCACGATCAACGTGTACAACGACGGTTGTGAGGCGGCCAAGTCACTGCCCGATTACGTCCCGCTTCCCGGAGACGTCAATGGCGACTGCATCTTCGATCAGCTGGATTTGGATATATTGAATGAAGACTGGTTGAAAGATATTTCACTTACTGAAAATTGGTTAAAGGTTGATTAACCGAGATCACTATAGACTTGAGCTTATCAGGGCGTTTGATATGGATTTCAAACGCCATGACTCATATTCTCATGTTGCGGGCTTTTCACCATTATAAATTCTCAATTCTAAACTTGTAGAAAATATGGAACGACCGGCCCTGCGATTGTAAAAGTCGTCCTAAGCTGATAAAGCTTATGCGACAAGGTGGTACGTGGCCACCGATAATCGCGGGTTAATACCTTGCGGTAACAGAGCCGCATACAATTGAAAGGAGCCGGTCGTCATGGAAAA
>CAZIAN010000145.1:0-10491 GCA_964537355.1 uncultured Pirellulales bacterium
GACCGTCATCCATTTCTTTGGTAAAACCCGTGATATTGCCATAATAGTATTTGCTGATAAAGCCCGTTGTTCCCACTCCACCAAGTCCGTGGAGATATTCTAATACAAGCGTGCTGGCTCCCTGCCGTGCTGCGGAAATCCCGGCTGGAGCTCCGCCGGTACCTCCGCCAACAATAACTACATCCACTTCTTTGAGAATGGGAACAGCCTGCTTGTCGGAATGAACTTTCGAAGGAGCGGTTAATGTCGGGTGTATTCCATCCAAATTCTCCTTGATATCTCCTGAAATAATACCCGAAACCGGCTTACCGGGTATTTTGACGTTATCCGCTTTGGCCATATTCTTTGTTTGTAATGCCGCCGCAACACCAATGCGACTGCCTAATTTCATTAACTCCAAAGGTCGCAGCAGCTTCCGGGCGGCCTCGCGCGGTATATCCGCGCAGCCGCTGATAACAAACATACTGTTAACGCCCTCAGGCCGGAAGGCATCAAGCTCGACTTTTTCTGCGCCCGGCCAGGGATCGGATAGAGTCTTTTTACCTTTCATTGGGTCAGGCGGAACCTGGAACAGTGTTTCAGAAGCATCTTCCTGGTTGGGATGCCAGGTTTTGTCACGAGCTATTTGCTCGGCTTTGGCAAAAGATGCAAAAGATCCGTCCTTCATCGGAATTTTGAGGGTGTATTCGATGGCGGTATATTCTAAGCCGCTTTTAGTCGATATCGGGGATGATTTATTTTGTGACTGAATGTCTTTGCCGGTTCGTACTCCGCCGCCGACAACTATGCGTTTAAATGTTTGCAAACCTGACGGGTATGGCTTAAATGCTGCTCCGGCCATTCTCGCCACGTTTGCCCGGGTGGTTGCGTCGATAACAATTTTGGCTTTGACCGCCTGTCTTCCAGAGCGGTTAGCCATTATAATACCGGCGACATTTCCGTTATTATCAAAAAGTACATCTGTTGCATAACAGCCATACAAAAACCGGACATTTGCTTGAAGCAGTGCCTCATCCAGAGTGCGCTTGACCTGCATAGGGGTTGGAGGAATTCGTGCCGCCGGCTCACTGGGCTGTGAGAGTGAATGTTTATCCTCTATTACAATCTCACCCAAAAGCACTCGCGAGACATCGGGACTCTTTTTAACCAGGAATTTAACATAACGGGCATTGCCGTTAATCGATGCTGAAAGTTCAATCGGCCCCCAGGGTTCCGGGAGGGATTCGCCGAGTCTTAGATTGTTAATGACGGCGAGCTGCTTCCATTGTTGTTTATCGTTGCTAATAGAGAGAGTAACGCTTCCTACTTCGAAATCGTCACCGTTTGCAGGGCTACGGCGCTGATAAGCCATAATGTGTACTTTCTCAAGCTCATGTTTATCACCCAGGTCAGCGGTGATAGTCACATTACCGTCATACTGGACACTTTGACTTGACGCACTTTGCCATTTGCCGTCATTAAGTAACGATGGAGTTGGCGTATCTTTGTGAACGGTTGCGGATTGTTTATCGGTTTCGTAAGTAAAATTGATTCTGTTACGTGCCAACAACGATACAGACGGCTCGGCGAAAATTTTCTTTGGCAGCGGCTGGGTCGGCACCTCACCAGGCTCAAGCCATAAACGGTACGTTGCGCAAAGGTCTTCACCCAGATATGGCCGTTGTGCAGCGAGAAATACCTTCGCTCCGTTGTTAGCTGCTTCGAGGGCCGCAGCCACGCCTCCTGAAGTTCCACCGACCACGACTACATCCACATCGTAAGCAACGGGAATGTCCCTTGATGATTCACTAACTGCTCTTTGCGGGGAGGTTTTCGGACAACCTCCCATTACAAAAGGTATAAAGACCAGTATCATTAACAATATAAGCTGAAAGGATTTATTAATTTTCCGCATCTTTTCTTGAATAATACAGGCTCTTTTTTCCACCTTTTTCCCCTTAGTAGCTTTTTTATTATGATAAAACACAATCTAATAAGATATATTGTTTGATATAAACATTATCTTAACAATTCGCTCATTTGCAATAATAATCCTTTAACTTACTCAAACAAAGAAGGGGCCTATACCAAAACGGTATAGGCCCCGAATTTACTAATTTACTCTATTATATTGGCTGCACAATTTTATGTACCAGCCAAATCCATACTTACTGAGCAGGCGGATACAAACGAATATCATCGAAGTACATCATACCTGCTCCGCCGGCAACCGGATTAGCACTGTTGCCAAGGCCAAGGGTAATCGAAGTTACATTGGAAAGGTTAACACCAAACGCCTGTAAGTCGATATTCCATTCGGTCCAAGCAGTTCTCGTTGCTGCATCAGGATCATCGTTAGTCACTGCTGTACCGCCATTGAGAGCAGCATATAAGGGCTCTGCGGCATTGCCCGAAGCGCCTCTGAACCAAATCGTCAGTGTGTTGACACCGTTCACTGTCCAGTCACGGTTGGAAGTCAACGTCAAGGTCGCCTCGGATTTACCGACAGCGTTGTCATAAGCCATAGGCATCGACTGCAAACCGCTGTGGACGATAGTTTGCTCGGCAAATGGAGGATTAAGGTTACCAACAACAGAACCGTTCGTAGCCGGATTATCGAATCCGTCTATCCAGGCCAGATATAACCTGTTGCTCCCGGGATCACCTTCATCAAGGTCATTGTAGCTTTCCATATCGTCAATGATAAGGAAGTTGGCTGTGGTAAAGCTCCATAACGGGCCTGTCCACGGGCTGTTGGCATTGGCGCTATTGGCCTCATCAACACGCCAATAGTATGTAGTGTCCCATTCAAGCTGTCCGGGGTCATAGCTCTCTGAACCGAGGTTTCCGCTGCCTTTTAACTCCAGAGAGGCTGCATCGGCGCCAAAATAGACTTCATGTGAAGCACCGAAGCCCGGCGCCCATGTAAGAACAGGTGTTTGTGTTACATCCACAGCGCCATTAGCCGGGTTAAGTGCCGCAACAGCACCTTCGGTTGTGAAGTTCCAGACATTGCCTGTATAAGTGCTGATGGCATCGAACTCATCGACACGCCAGTAATAAGTCTTAGCTTGTTTAAGCGGGCCTGGGCTATATGTAGCACCTCCCTGAGGCAGACCGCCTGCGGCATTGCTGACATCGTCAAAATTGTCGCCGAAATACACTGTGTGTAATTTTGCGCCGAAGCCCGGTGTCCATTTAAGGCTGGCATTGACTGCGACAGTCTCGCCAGCATCAGCCGGGTCGGGTGCATAAGCGGTCTTGGGGGGAATCATAAAGCTCCAGACAGAGCCTTTCCACGGGCTGTTCGGCTCGGCGTCATTGACTTCATCGATTCGCCAGTAGTAAGTTGTTCCCGGAACGAGACCATCCGGAAAAGCGAATCCGGGAAAGCCTGCAACAAAAAATGTTGCGCTCTGGTTGCCCTGGAACGTACTCTCTGCGCCGGCATCCACATCATCGAAATTCTCACCCATATACACATCGTGTGAAACTGCAAAATCACCCGCCCGCCAGCTAAGATTTGCCCAAGTATCAAAATGCATACCACCATCAGCCGGGCTGGGGCCGAGTGCATACGGATATCCCGCACCTGCTCCTTCCATGACGGCGAGAATTTCCTCTTCTGAAAGCGCGTGATCGTATAGGCGAACATCGTCCATCATCCCGTAGTACCAACCCTCTGCAAGACTTGGCTTGGTTCCGATTGTGAATTTTGTAACTCCGGTCATGTGTCTGGTCAAACCGGTTCCTTTTAACCACAGTGCACCGTTGTGATATATCATCTGTTCTCCCGTGTCAGCATTCTTGACCATCGCCCAATGCTGCCAGGAACCCTCGAATTCTTCAGGCGTAGCAGCCTGGTTGATTCGGTCGTACCCGCCTGCGGTTGTTCCGCCTGTGTCGAAGTACACGGTACCATCGCTCCAGGGCACGTGGGCACTCATGACCCTTGACTCGTTATTAGGAGGGTCTTGAAATGCTCCGAAGATAAAGTTGGCCTGTGGCTGAGCATCGGGATCGCCATACGCCCAGAACGCCATGGTAGCCTGTGTTTCAATAGTCGACCATGCTTCTGCCGGAATATCCACATAGGACGATCCTTCAAATTTCAGTGCAGAACCAAATTGTCCGACATCCCATATCGGCTCCGTTATAGTCCCATGATATCCAAAACCGGATGAGTCATAGGCAACCGTACCACTACCCTCATCCAGCTTCCACCAACCGACCATCTCTGCATTTGCAGTGCCCATCAGAGCAACACTTAAGACAAAAACAAAAGAAACCAGGTATAACAATTTCCTGTACATAATAGTCCTCCTTAAGAATACTTAAATATTTATAAATTATGCTTTGGCCACACACCAAAACTCCCGTTCCCGTCGAGGCGGGATATAAACTGTTATTTGGAATGTTAGAATTTTTCGCTTGTGAAGTACAAAGTTTCCATCACAACTACGTACCCCACGTATCAACTCCTCCTCTATTCGGGAAATTGTATAAATTGCTCCTATATGAAGACAAAAACCCTCAGATGCCCGGCTATGCTGATACAAACTTCACCAATATTATCTATACCAAATTAGCTGGTTTGCTGTCAATAAAAAAATTTCAAAGTATCCATACCTTTTTGAGAAAATCAACAATCGAAATGCCACTATGCGATGAATCAATAAAACAGGCTCATAGGCTCGCGGTCTCTGGTGCGGCGACGATAAATTGTAATTCCTTTACAGCCAAGCTGATAAGCTGATTTATAGGCCTTATCAACAGAGGCCACTGTTGCTTTTTCGTTGAAATTTATGGTCTTACTAACTGCCGCATCGCAGTGCTGCTGGAATGCCGACTGCATCCGAATATGCCATAGTGGGTTTATATCATAGGCGCTCTTAAATATCCTGCGTATTGCCGGGGGGATTTGGAGTATCTTTTGAATACTGCCGGTTTTAGCAATTTGATTTACGAGTTTTTCGCTGTAAAAACCATGAGATTCAGCTGCCTGTTTGAAAATCGGATTTATCTGGAGCAATTTTGAGCCGTCTAAAATTTGTCGAACAAACACCGGAGAATAGACCGGCTCAATGCCGGAGGAGCAATCTGCAATGATACTTATCGTGCCGGTCGGAGCCACACAGGTAAGGCATGCGTTGCGGACCTTTTTCTTTCTTTTAGTTCGCCAGATACTGCTGTTCCAATTTGGAAATGGCCCGCGCAAATCGGCAAGCTCACTGCTGGCTTTGCGGGCGCTTTTGTTTATAAAGCCCATAATCTCCGAGCCGAATTCGATGCCTCGTTGTGAATCATACGGTATCCCGAGCAGGAACAAGCAGTCTGCAAAGCCCATAACGCCCAGGCCGATTTTGCGATTTCCCTGTGACAGACGAATGGTATCTCTTACAGGATATTCACACACATCGATAATATTGTCCAGAAATCGTACAGCTAATCTGACAGTCTCAGCCAATGCCGGCCAATCCATTTCTGTTTTGCCACCGGAGACGTTCACGAATTTGGTCAGGTTAATACTGCCTAACGTGCAGGCCTCGTAAGGCAGCAGTGGTTGTTCGCCACAAGGATTCGTTGCCTCTATGCGGCCCAGCGAAGGGGTTGGATTGTCGCGGTTGATTCGGTCTATAAAAACCACGCCCGGCTCGCCGGTATTATGTGCACATTTGATTATCATTTTCCAGATGTCACTAACGGTAAAATATTGGCCTGCCCGTTTGGGGCCCGGTCTGCCTTTACCGGTGAGTTTGTGCAAATCGTTAATTGTGTAGTTTGTAATGTCAATTCTCCGCGGCAATAAGTACCTCTGCTGAGTGCGGGGATTTGTTACCGTGTGCAGAGTTTTGCCGGATTTAAGTACCTTTTTCATCCAGTCGTCTGTAATTTTGACTGAAATATTGAAGTTCGTGAAGGCGTCCAGATTTTGCTTGGCGTGCAGAAATTTCAGTATGTCCGGATGCTCGACTCCCATCATACCCATATTTGCGCCACGCCGAAAAGCACCCTGCTGGATTGCGTTGGTGGTCTCGGAAAGGACACGCCAAAAACTAATCGGTCCTGATGTTGTGCCTCCGCTGGAGGCAACTCGGTCTCCGGCAGGTCTTAATTTATCGAAGGAAAAGCCTGTGCCACCGCCGGCCTGCTGAATAAGAGCGGTTTGCTTTATCGTCTCGAATATGCCTTCTATGCTGTCCTCAATCGGCAGTACAAAGCAGGCGCTGAGCATTCTTCGGCGTCGTGCGTTCATAAGGGCAGGGGAGTTGGGCAGAAATTTTAACGATGCCATCAAATCGTAGTA
Organism: uncultured Pirellulales bacterium; assembly: GCA_964537355.1. GTDB lineage: Bacteria > Planctomycetota > Phycisphaerae > Sedimentisphaerales > Anaerobacaceae > NIOZ-UU13. The sequence continues at coordinate 6,287 of CAZIAN010000145.1, forward strand.
TTTCCGATGCCATTTTCTGATCGAACGGTCATCTGCGCCGTATTTGCCTTCGGCTTCGGCTATCAGTGACGCCACCCTGCTAAAAAGCTGGGCCGGAGTCTCGATGCATTTGCCGTCCTGGTTTTTTATTAAATATCTGCTTCGCAGGACTGTCAAAGCGTTTTCACTTAGCACAGGGGCATTTACAGGTGACGATTGAATATGAAATTCAGCCATAAAGAACCTTAACTTTTAAAATGGTGTATAGTAGATTATGGATAGATTCCTGTAGCATTGGAATGATAAGGTTAAACGAAAGAGTCTTTTTTTCTTATCCATTTAAACCGAAATACCTCACGAATCCTTTCTCTAAATCTAACTCCCATACGCTGTGTGCTTGTCTTAAATTCCATTCGGCTTAAGTCTTTTGAAGTAGGCTTAACCTGGGACCTTCGGAATACTGTCAACAAAACAGCCGCAAGGAAGCTGAAAAATGAATTTATCTTTGTTCGGACACGCATAATCAAGGTTCGTGGTTTTCCTGGATGCGATAAATATTTTCTATCAAATGTAAAGTTATCTTTGTACGGCTAATTTAAGAGAGCCTAACAATTCCCGGCCGGTTCTACTTCTCAATTCGGATTTGGCGAACAATTGGTGTCTTTCCAGAATTTCCGGCTCGTCATCAAAATATCTTTGCACAGCCCCGATGCCGCCTTCGACAGCGCCGCTGGTTTTGTATTGGCCGTCTAAAAGCCATGAGCTGAACTCATCATCGTATTCGGCCGGGTAAATAAGCGCCACTACATATTTATCATTATCATATTTAGACAAATGTAATTTGGCACGGCAGGGGGGAGTGATTTTGTCAGCCAGGCAAACAAGTTTTTTGAAATCTCCTCTGGATGATTCGAGGGCATTCGAATAAAAAAACATCCCAGCCTCAAGCTGAAAAGTCTGAGCCGGTACACCTTTTAGCTCGAGGGTGCCGTCGGGGTAAGCTCTGTGTATTTTATAGACCTTGTTGAGCTTATATTTCTCGCTTTCGAGAAGTTCAGCCACCTCTTCAGCGGTAAAGCCGACGCCTGTGTGGTCGCCGAAGTCGAAGATGTACAGTCCGATGTATTTTTCGCTATTTTGTAACTTTGGTAGTTCCATAATTTCTCATTATAACCTCGGTTTGCATGGATTGCACGTATTTTCTGATTGCAGAAACTGTGTAATAATTGTCTAATATTTTTCAAAGTTTCTTTTTTTTATTTTTTTTAGCTTTCCCAAAGCCGTATTTTACCATATACTTTGAACGATATTTTGTACCACATCTTTGAAAAATCCAGAATTATTAGCTGGAAGAGTGGTTTTTGTTAAAGTGTTTTTTGGGAATAAATAGTAAAAAACGTGAATGTAGCAGTGCGGCGAGCAATGGTAGCCGGGATGCTGAAATGAATAATTAAGTTTAAGATTTGAAAGAGGAAAAAGAAGTGAATATTTATGTAGGAAATTTGTCGCACGATGCAACCGAAGACAGCTTACGCGAGGCTTTTGCAGCCTTTGGTCAAGTTGAATCTGTCAACATCATAAAAGATAGATTTAGCGGTGAATCCAGAGGTTTCGGATTTGTGGAAATGCCCTCTAAGCAGGAAGCAGAAAAGGCTATCGAAGAAATGAATGGTAAGGACTTGATGGGTCGCGCTGTAAATGTTAATGAGGCCCGCCCCAAGAACGATAGCCGTGGCGGCGGTGGCGGACGCGGTGGTTATGGCGGCGGTCGCGGCGGTCGCGGCGGCGGCGGTGGCCGTGGCGGTAGTCGCGGTGGCAGTGGCGGCGGTGGCGGCGGCGGTAGTCGCGGCGGTGGCGGTGGCGGCGGACGTCGGTACTAACAATCCAGTATTGTCGAAATAGTCGTATTCAAATAACTGCTCATTCTGTGATCATGAATGAAAGAGAGTCAGCAGGGAATGACCGCTCTCTTTCTTTTGTTTAAAAAATGACATAGCGTGGCGAGTCTATGTGTATTTTAAACAAATAGATAAATTTTTATAGTTATATTATAACTACAATATGGTCGATTTAGGCTGTTCTTTTATCTCAGAAACACATAATGGCTATGCATCGGTATTGACTGAATAAATATTGAAACACTGGGTAAATTCCGTACGTTAATTTTGAATAAATATTACTGTTAGTGCGTATATATATTAGGATTGACTTAAAGAATATTTTCTTAAGGAACCTGATATGACTAACGGGGCAGCGGCAGGAGCAGCGGCGGCAATTGCGCAAGCTATCAAGGCATCTGGTGCGATTGTTCGTGTAGAGTCAATGGATTTCATGACGATTCTCAATAAAGTGGAGAATCCTTTGGTCGTGCATTCCGAGAGCAAATTTATCTCTACGAAATATCACTACCTTACAAGCTATAAAGGGCTAATATTTTACACCAAATCCACCACACCCCTTATGCTTAGGCCAAGTGCAGAAATAATCCGCGCGAAAAGTATATGGATTCCTGGGTAAAATAGATTATTTTGCGGTATGACCGTAAGCTAATTATTGACTTTTAGCCTTGCAAATTTTCGTTTGCCGACGCGGATTATCATGCCATCTTTGGGTGTAATTTCGGCGTGTGGGTCATCTAATTTTTTGCCGTTTATCCCGGCGGCCGATTGCTTTATCATTCGTTTAGCCTCGCCGCCACTTGATACAAGTTTGCAATGGAGCAGTAGTTTGCTTGCAGAAACAGGCTCAGCGGGTATATCAATATCAGGTATTTCATCCGGTAGTTGGCCCTGAGCGAATACCTTGTCGAATTCTGCGGCGGCAGCCTGAGCGGCCGGCTCATCGTAGAACTGGCTGACAATTGTTTTACCTAACAAGACTTTTGCTTTCTTTGGGTGTGTCTTATCGGGATTGACGAGTTCGGCAATTTGTTCGATTGTCTGGTTGGTCAGTAGTGTAAAGTAGTTTTCCATCATATCGTCTGAAATACTCATGACCTTGCCGAACATATCTTTCGGCTCATCTGTAACACCGATGTAATTACCTTTTGATTTACTCATTTTCTCTTTGCCGTCCAGGCCAACGAGTATGGGCATAGTGATTACAATCTGAGTCTTTTGGCTATACGCTTTTTGTATATCACGTCCGACAAGGTTATTAAATGTCTGGTCCGTGCCGCCGAGCTCTACATCGCTTTTTACCATCACTGAATCGTAACCCTGCATTAAAGGATAAAGAAATTCGTGTGTATAGACATCCACATCCGCCTGCAGACGTTTTTTGAAAGTATCACGCTGAAGCATCTGAGCGACGGTTTTTTTGGCGGCTATTTGGATTAGCTCCATCAAAGTCAGCTTTGCAAGCCATTCGCTGTTGTACCTAATTTCAAGCTTCTCTTCGGAGGTATCCAGGATTTTGCCGGCCTGCTCAAAATATGTTTTTGCATTTTCCTTGATTTGTTCGGGTGACAAAATAGGACGGGTTGAATTTTGGCCCGTGGGATCGCCGATTAGTGCAGTGTAATCGCCGATAATCAGGACGGCTTTGTGGCCTAAGTCCTGGAATTGTCTCATCTTTCGCAATACTACCGTATGGCCGAGGTGTATATCAGGGCTGGTGGGATCCAGGCCGAGTTTTATTCGCAATTGCCTCGATTCTTTAGATGCCTCTGTGAGCTTTTGGGCCAGTTCGGCCTCGGTGAAGATTTCAACAGTGCCGCGTTTGAGTAGGCCAACTTGTTCTGCAATCGTCTTTGCCATATATGTTTCTCTTCAAACTAATATATATTGAAGCCGTGATTATAAGTTGTTGGTCTAAAATTGGCAAGTGCCGGTTTGACAACTGAAAGAATCGATAGTATTTGGCAGTTCTTTGAAGCTATTGTTGGATATGTGATTGTTCACCTGCGACGCCGCCGGAGACTATAAACGTCATCACCTCGGAGCTTTCGATATTCAATGGTGTAACGGCTTCTTTGGGGAAGATCAGGACATTGCCCGCGAAGTTGTACGACTGTGGAAGATATACGGCGACATGGTCTTTGAGTCCGAGATTATCGAGGCTTTCTCTTGTCATAAAGCCTATTATCTTTGCGTGAGAGGATGTTCCAAGCGTTACCAATACCGGTTTGTCGAATTTTTTCTTTTCCCCCGCGAAGGCCTCCACGAGGTCTTTTATGGCACTGTAAAGCATCTTAACCAGGGGAACTTTATTGAAGATCTTATCCA
>CAZIAN010000146.1:0-10481 GCA_964537355.1 uncultured Pirellulales bacterium
TCGGTGCCTTTTATGCCGTGGATTGTTAGGTTTGCGTCGGGCATTTGGTCTTGTGCGGGTCGGATTTTTTTGGCTTTGAGGTAAAGGATGCGGCCGTCTGCGAAAAGAAAATTTCTGCTTCCTTCCCAGGTCCACCATCCGGGGTCGTTAGCGACGGGGGCGTGACTGCTGAGCCATTCGCCGATAAGGATTTTTCCGGCGGGATTTGCTACGTCCAGGTTTCGCTGTGGGACAGAGAGCACGGGAGTTGCGTATGTATCGGCCGGGCTGTTCATATCGTCTATCTGCTCGGGGCTGTGGTAAAAGGCCATAGAGTAGGCGTAACTGGTGGACTCAAATTTTTGCTTGGAAGTTCTGTCCTGCGAACAGAAGAGGATCGAAGGATTATTCGGGTCGATTTTGACGCCGATATACGGCTCGACAAGGAACCTCCAGCCGCGACCCATCCACAGCCAGTAGGCCGGGTCAATCGAGACAGGGTCCTGAGCGCTGGGATAGAAACTATCATTTTCATTGAGATAGAAGTCCACGGCCAGGCTGATTTGCTTTAGGTTGTGGGCGCAGGAAAGACGGGCGGCCATAGATTTTGCTTTTCTAAGCGACGGCATTAGAATGGAAAGCAAGAGTGCAATGATTGCTATGACAACGAGCAGCTCAATGAGGGTAAAGGCGGACTGATTTGATTTTAGAATTTTGGCTTTCACTTTTACCCACCTATTCAACGGTAACACTTTTTGCAAGGTTCCTCGGTTTGTCAACATCGTGCCCGCGGAGTACTGCGGCGTGGTATGCCAAAAGCTGAAGCGGCACAACGGTGAGTAACGGCTGGAGAATCTCAGGGGTGAATGGGACGGTAATCAAATGGTCGGCGTGCTGTTTTATATTTTCATCGCCTTCGGTTGCGACGACGATGGTTTTGCCGCCGCGAGCCCTGACTTCAGCGATGTTGCCCATAATTTTATCATACTGCGGCCCGGCGGTTGCGATGAAAACCGCGGGCATACTGTCAACAATTAGAGCAATCGGGCCGTGCTTCATCTCGGCGGCGGGCAGGCCCTCGGCGTGAATATAGCTTATTTCTTTGAGCTTCAGTGCCCCTTCAAGAGCAACGGGATAATTAAAGCCTCTGCCGAGGAAAAGCCAATTTTCCTGGTCGATATTTTCCGAAGCGATTTGTTTGATATGATCGGACTGCGAGAGTATCTGGCTTATCTTGTCGGGAATTTGTGATAGCTCGTCGATGTATCTGGCTGCCTGGTCGCTGCGGATGTGTCTTCTTCTGCCTAATTCGATTGCCAGCATTGTCAAGACCGCTACCTGTGTGGTAAATGCTTTTGTGCTGGCGACTCCGATTTCGGGCCCGGCGTGCAAATATACTCCCGCGTCGGTTGCTCGGGCGATTGAAGAGCCGACAACGTTGACAATGCCGAGCACGGTTGCCCCCCGCTCTTTTGCTTCCTCCACGGCAGAGAGGGTATCGAGAGTTTCGCCGGACTGACTTATCGCTATAACTAAGGTGCCGTCTTCGATGATCGGGTTTCGATATCGAAATTCGCTTGCGTATTCGGTTTCGGCGGGGATACGCGCCAAATGTTCAAACAAAAATTCTCCAACCAAACCGGCGTGAAACGCGGTTCCACATGCGGTGAGGATGAGCCGTTTTGTTCGGGTCAAATCTCGCAGATATGAATTTATACCGCCAAGTTTTATCCTGTTGTTTTGGCGGTCGATTCTACCGCCCATACAGGTGCTGAGAGCTTTAGGCTGCTCAAAAATTTCTTTGAGCATATGATGAGGGAAGTCGCCCAGCTCGATTTGTTCCAGCGAAAATTCAATCTGCTTGAGTTCTTTGCTGATTGTGATATTTTCAATTGTTTTCGTATGGAAGCCATCCGGGGTGACAGTAACCATCTCGTTGTCGGCAAGGTATATCGCCTGAGCGGTATGCTCTATGATAGCGGAGGCATCCGAGGCCATAATGAATTCGTTATCGCCGACTCCCAGAATCAGTGGGCTGCCCTTTTTTGCCCCGATGAGTATATCGGGAAAGTCCGAGCAGACAATCGCAAGGCCATATGTGCCGGAGAGTTCCTGAAGCGCTCTCTGGACGGCCCATTCGAACTTTGTCTGCTGCTCGGAATTAGTGGGTTCTTCAGGGCTGTCGGGTTTGGCGTAAAAATAACCGATTAAGTTTGCAATTACTTCGGTATCGGTCTGGCTGGCAAAGTGGGCACCTTCATTCTGGAGCCAGGTTTTTAAGGTGCCATAGTTTTCTATAATTCCGTTATGAACGACCGCGATTTTTCCGGTGCAGTCCAGATGCGGATGCGCATTAACAGCGTTCGGCTGTCCGTGTGTTGCCCAGCGTGTATGGCCTATACCAAAAGTTTCGGCGGTAACCGGTTCATCGAGAACATCTTCGAGGGCGCTGATTCGCCCGCTGGTTTTTTTAATTCTTATCGAGCCGCCGCCCAACAGCGCGACACCGGCCGAATCATAGCCTCGATATTCCAGGCGTTTCAGGCCTTCTATGAGGATTGGCTGGGCGAGTTTTTTACCAAGATAAGCTACTATTCCACACATTTGCTATTTACTATTAACAACTTATCATTTATCATCGTCTTTTTGCGTTTTCGTGATGAGCCTATGTAATGTACCGATAGTAAATAGTCAAAAGTGAATAGTCAAACATTAAATTATGATAGTTGTTATCGACTACAATGTTGGAAATGTCAAGAGCGTATGTAACGCATTCAGGCATATCGGCTGTGATGTGGAGCTTAGCTGCGCACCGGAGGCGGTTGAAAATGCCTCGGGGATTGTTTTGCCGGGTGTGGCGGCTTTCGGATATGCCATGAATGCTTTAGGGCCTCTTGCCGAGCAGATAAAAGAAGTTGCTTTGCGCGGCAAGCCGCTCTTGGGTATTTGCGTAGGCTTTCAGATGCTTTTCGATCAAAGCTGCGAATACGGCGAGCACAACGGTCTTGGATTAATCGAGGGAAGCGTTGTACCAATTCCTGCCGGGCGGGTGATACCACATATGGGCTGGAACCTAGTGAAGCTGCCGGCTGATATGGAATTATTAGCGGGATTAGGAAGTGAAAAGCATTTCTATTTTGCGCATTCTTTCTATGCCGAAGCGGCGGACCGCCATGCTAAAACAGCATATACCGATTACGGTTTTGAAATGCCTGCGTCGGTCCAAAAGATTAATATATACGGTACGCAGTTTCACCCTGAAAAGAGCGGGGAAACCGGCTTGAAGATTTTGCAGAATTTTTATGATATTTGTAAACGGGAAGCTCTTACATGCTGACGAGAAGAATCATTCCCTGCCTGGACGTTAAAGACAACCGCGTGGTTAAAGGTATCAACTTTCTGAATCTCCGCGATGCGGGGGACCCGGTGGAGTTAGGCGCAAGGTACAGTGACATGGGGGCCGATGAGCTGGTGTTTCTCGATATTACGGCCACTATTAGGTCACGGAAAACGATTGTCGAGCTTGTCGAAAAAGTTGCGGAAAACGTCTTTATACCTTTTACCGTCGGCGGGGGGATACAGACAGTAGAGCAAATCGACGAGCTTCTGCGAAGCGGGGCCGAAAAGGTTTCAGTGAACACGGCCGCGGTTGCTAACCCTGAGCTGCTTACCGAATCAGCACAGCGTTTCGGGAACCAGTGTGTTGTTCTTGCTATTGACGCGCGGCGTTCGGAAGAGCGGCCCGGCAGATGGCAGGTATGCGTCAAAGCCGGCTCGGAACCGACGGATATTGACGTGGTCGAATGGGCCGTTAAAGGTGAAGAATTAGGCGCCGGCGAAATATTGCTGACCAGTATGGACGCCGACGGGACCAAAGCAGGTTACGATAACGAACTGAACAAAGCCGTTACCGACGCTGTCAACATACCGGTAATAGCATCGGGCGGAGCGGGAACACTCGACCATCTTTACGACGCCATTGTTGACGGCGGTGCAGACGCGGTCCTTATGGCTTCAATCACACACTTCGGGAATTACACGATACGAGACATAAAAGAATATCTCAGAGACAAGGACATCCCTGTAAATCTATAACGATCCCAAGGTTCCTGAAATATTTGAACCCGAACATTGGCGCCGATTATATTTTCAATTAACGCTGATGAAGCTCAAAGGGTTTAAGCAAGCCATAACCGACGTTGTTATACTGTTGGCCCGGCGGCGGGCCGGGATTGGGTGCTTTTTGGAACATTCCCGGCCAGGCGGTTCCCAGCGACGGATTTCCGTGGTGCGGGCCGAGGGTATTCTTCAGCGTGCCAATGACCACGACTTCAATATTATTCAGGCCAGCAGAAATCAATCCGGTGACATCACATTCCCAGGGTTGGCGGTAGATGTATCCGGCGGATTTGCCGCTGACGAGGACTTCAGCGACGCTGCCATACCAGTTGGGCAGTGAAACGCAGTATCGCCCCGATGGTCTTGAGATACGGAACGGCTGTTTGTATGAGACTCCGGCGGCATAAAACGGACAGCCCTGCTCATTCCATTTTCCGAGCTTCAGAGATTGTTCAGGAATAATAGTGAAGCCGGAATCGGCGGCTTTGAGCGCAAAGTTGCCGAGTACATAGGCCGACTCAAGCTCATGGTATATTGTCATTGGCGAGGCCTTGATAGTTACGGTGTTTTCGCCCACTCTGGCGGCTGAGGTGATATTTATTTTTCCGAACGCTTTATCGAGCCACCACGAACCTTTGGGGGCCGACACTTCTTTGCCGTTGCATGTAACCGTATAGAGGTCAGGTCGTTCGATAACAATATACAGCGGATTCGGGATGCGCTGTTCGATAGTAAAGTGATAGGCTGCTTCGAAACCGCTGCCGGGCGGGAACTTTTTAGTTATCAACTCATCACGGAACTGAACCGAGCTGTCCCAGGGATTTCGCTCCATTCCATTTTTTTGGAATGCGAATTGATTCGCCTGATAGACGTAGAGATTTTCTTTCGATTCTCCACCGGCCTTAATATCAACATAATCAAGAGTCAGAACGTTCAAGTCGATGCGTTTAGTATTCAGTTGTCCTGCGGGCCGGATTTCGGAGGTTTTCGGCAAATCCGGGGCAGCGGGCCGGCCGCGCTGTTTGGACAGAAACAGCAAAAGACTGCCGCAGGGAGGAAGTTCGAAGTCCGCCCTGATACCTCCCGAAGCGGCGACAAAGGGATAGGATTCGATAGAACCTTTTTCAAGGTCCCATTGTTCAACGCCTTTCATTGCCGATTCTATTGAGCCGGAGCTTGAATAATCGATACTGGTATTAACCAAAAAGAGAATTTCACCATCGGCCAGTTGGCGGCGGTGGTGAAACAGAATTCCTTTGTCATCATTGTCGCGATATACGGTAAGGCCATCTTTTGATCGTTCGGTCAGGATTGCGGGGACAGCGGCCGGGTCGATTCGCTTCCAGGATGAATTTTGTGATATCAGTTGAGCCCGATTAGAGGACTTACCATCTACAAGACTCGGCGGCGAGTCACAACAAAGAACGATACCGCCGTTTCGGACATAGGTTTCGAGGAGATTCATCGTGGTTGAGTTAAGGTTTTCCGTTAAGGGCGGTAATATCACGATTTCGTATTTTCGCCGGCCAACTGTGAACAGAGTCCCTTCAACCAAACCATTTCGTGCGATAATATCCTCGCAGCCGATATCATATTCAACCTGGGCTTTTGACAAATCTGTGACCATTTTCTGAAATTCGTTTCCGATTTTATTTAGATTGTCTCGCTGGCTCGAATCGGGCTGGTACATCCAGGCGGTAGTCGTCGGCTCGATAAGCAGTATAGTATTTATCTGCCTGCCACTCGAGAGTGCCGCGGACAATCGTGTAAAGTATGAGGCCATGGTATTATATGCTTTCCACCAAGGCTCATGATATGAGAAGGACTGAGGGTGGTCGCGTTTTCTAGCACCGCGAATTGTGATATAGGACAGATGCTGGTCGAGAGTATTTACGCCAAGGACATAGAGCCAGTCCCCGATACGCTTCATGTCCTCGAATCGGAGGTCCCAGCCGCCCGCGCCATATGCTTCACATAGAGTTCGAGTGCGCCCGAGCTGATTTGCTACGCTGGAGAGCTCTTTTACTGAGCGTACGTTGCCAAACTGGGCGTGAGTATCCTCGCTATACTGATTCATAAGGGTGTCGATTGCCGGCCTTTGGTGCCAGGCGTACATTGCCATGTTGTCGCCGCCATGACCCGCATCGGGCCAGCCGTGCTCCCAGTAGTGGCCGGTGAATTCGAGATTGTGCAGTTCGCAATATTCATAACATGGTTTTGCCCAGCAGTCGATGAAGAGTTCGAGCAGCAGCTGGTAGAAGTTGTGGCGGACTTTTTTGTAGTCGCCAATCGGACGGATGAGGCTTGGCAGGTTTTCCATCAGGTCGTATCCCCAGCGTTTTTTGAAGTCACCGGGCAGTCGCTTCGACCAGTGGATACCTCCGGCGGGGGCCAGGTGGGGCTCATCGGTGAAGACGCCGGGGAGGCGCTTGCCGAAATATTCGCCCAGCTCTCTGCGATACGCATCGTGGGTTATCGCTATGAATTTTTCTGTAACGCCGGGGGCGAGGAGATCGACGTAATATTTTCCGCCAAACCACCCGCCGGTCGGCGCCAATCGAATTGTGCCTACGAGGTATCGCCCTTCGGGCAGCGTCTGGCCTGCTTTTGCTTTTTCGGTGACGTTCTCGAAGCCATCGCCGGTTAAACGATATACGGCCAGGGTGTTTTCATCCGCTTTTGGGGGACTATTTACCTCGGAAAAATGGAGACCGAGACCTCGCGATTCGGGCATAGCCTCCGGCACAAGTCCGCCGGCGAAGCCGGATGGATAGGAATTCTCATCGTATATCCATACGTTCATGTCGAGACGCTCGGCCTCTTTTAAGGCGACTTTCCAGAGCCGAAACCAGTCGTCCGAGAGGTATGGCGTCATGAGACCCGGCCTCGGATGTACGAAGACCTGCTTTACGTTTTGCCCGGCCAGGTCGCGCATGGTGGAAACGATTTGCTCTTCGGTGAGCATATCGTTCCAGACCCAGAGCGGGGCGGAGCTATACTCGCGGGGCGGGTCGGCGAACATGGCTTTGACCTGGACCGAATCGGCAGTTTGCGCATGCTGTTCGGCACCTTTGAGCTGTTTTACATTCGGTTCGGCACAGGAAGTTAAAAATATGACCATCGCCGTTAGCAGGACCATTGATACAGCTTTTCCTCGATTCATTTTATGTCTCCCAAAATATTTTTTCACTTGAGCCATTCGTAAAGCTCGTAGTGGTGCTTGTTCATTCCCAGTTTTTCATATACTTTCTGTGCGGGCTCGTTCTTCTTATCCACATAAAGACGCAGGCCAGCCAGCTCAGAGGACTGCTCCACTTGCTGTTTCAGATTTCTAAACATCTTACTAAAGACGCCCTTTTTGCGGGCCTGGGGGATCACGTAAAGTGAATGTATCCACATTACCGTTGCATTCCTCCAATCGCTCCATTCGGGTATTGCCAGGAACACCGCCAGTATTTTGTCTTTTTCTTCGGCCACCCAATAGGCTCCCCGTGCCGGCTGCTGGAAAACACTACGGACTCCCTTTGTTACGGTTTGTTTATCAAGTTGAATGCCTTCTGTCTCATGGGCCATCTGCAATTGCAGCTCGACGATATGTTCGATATCACTCAATTTTCCTTTGCGAATCTCAATCATTACGGCGTACCTATTGTCCTTTAATAATTACTTCTTTGCAATATTATCCAGACGGAAAAAATCAAGATTTTGATTTTTTAGCTTTTTGTGGGTCGTAGTCAGGATTCGGCGTCATCATCTGTGCGCCTACTTTTTTTCGCCAGTTTGCCAACATCCTTCTTAGCTGTTCTGTTTTTCCCGGCATCTTTTTTGATAAGTTGTTTTGCTCTGCGATATCATGTTTTAGATTGTAAAGCTCGAACCTGTTGGAAGGGCCGCAGATAGTTTCATCGAACCATTCAAGCAGTTTATAATCGCCCATACGGACAGCTCCTCCGGGGCCGATACTGCTGGAATGATAATGCGGATAATGCCAGTAAATCGCCTGTCGGCTCAGGGTGCCTGTTTGCCGTAGAAGGGGCAGCAGGCTGATTCCGTCGATTGTGTTTGGGGCCTTGTTCTTAAGGTCGAGGATATCCAGAAAGGTCGGGAAGAAATCCACACTTGTTACAGGTTCACTGCAAGTGCTGCCCTTTTGTACCACGCCGGGCCAGCGCACTATTAGAGGCTCTCTTATGCCTCCTTCATACAAATTCGCCTTGCCGCTTCGCAGAGGGGTCTGTTTTGCCGACTTTTCCAAGCCGCCGTTATCGCCGAAGAAGACGACAATAGTATTATTGGCAATATCAAGCTCATCGAGCTTTGCAAGCAACTTACCAACACTGTTATCCAGGTCCTCAATCATTGCTGCGACAATTGGGTTGTTCTGGGGTAAATTTGCGCCGGGTTTGTTTTTATATTTTTCGAGGAGCTTTTTCTTTGCGAGAATCGGCGCGTGTATTGTGTTGTGGCTGACATACAGGAAAAATGGGTTGTCTTTATTGCTTTGAAGAAAATCAAGCGATTTTTCCGTAATTATTTCTACGTTGTGGGCATCACTTTCGGGGTCATGCTTCGAAGTCGGTTTGTAAGTGACAAAGTATTCATCGAAGCCCTGCTTGTCGGGATTGTAGGGAAGGGACTTCGGCGGTTTTTTGTCAATACTGAGGTGCCATTTTCCGAAGCTGGCGGTTGTATAGCCGGCTGTTTTGAGGACCTCGGCAATGGTTATTTCTTCAAGCGGCAGGAATTTTTGCCAGTCGGGTTGTTTATATTTATCATAGGGGAACTTACCACCCGCAATAAAATCTGTCAGGTGCAGGCGGGCGGGATACTTTCCGGTCATGATGCTGGCGCGGGTCGGTGAGCAAACCGGGCATGCGGCATAGGCATCGGTAAATTTCATACCTTGCCGGGCTAAGTTGTCTATATAGGGGGTCTCATAGTATAGGCTTCCATAACAGCCCAATTGTGACCAGCCATAATCATCGGCGAGGATAAAGAGGAAATTCGGCTTCGATTTGTCACCTTTACCGGCCTTCGTAAAGCCCGAACCAATCGAACATCCAGGTATTCCCAATGCTGCAGCACTAAAAACAGTTGATTTGAGAAATTGTCTGCGGTTCACCGTAAACATCCTTAATTACAATATAAAATTAATTTGCAGACATAGGATAAACAATTTGTTAGCTGTAGTTAAGAACATTCGTCGAGAAATTTGCTTATGCAGTCTCATTTTTTTTCGAATGTGAATTTGTTGTGAATAACTTGACAGTAACTGTCTGTATGTGTACTATATCGATAGTTGAAATAATGGCCAAGAGTTCCTATAATAGAAAGAGTAATGCTTGATAGATCCGAGTTAAAAAAGATTTCCCAAGCGAGAATCGAAGATGGTGAAGTTTTACTCAGTTCGAACCGCTACGATGGAGCTGTCTATTTATGTGGCTATGCTGTCGAGATAGCTCTGAAAGGTCGGATATGCAGGACTTTAGGTTGGCCTGGATACCCTTCAACGAGGCGGGAATTTGCCAACTACCAGAGTTTCAGAACTCATAATTTGGGCGTGTTACTTAGTCTTTCAGGAAGCGAACAAAAGATTAAGACGAATTTCCTCGCTGATTGGTCTGTGGTGGCCGAATGGGATCCTGAAATGCGTTATAAACCAATCGGAAGTGCAAATAAACAAGAGGCTGAATTGATGATTGATTCATCAAAAAAACTGCTGAGTATATTATGAAAACAGAAACACGGGAAAAGTTGGCTTTGCTTGAGCAAGAAGTATCCGATAAAAAAGGTGAGTTTTCTCTATTCGGGCTGTTTCTACGAGAAGATGCTCAAGATGAGGATAAGTGGGATCTTCTTGTATCGGCACTCTGGTTGGACGCTGATAAGAAGGAAGGACTCGCGTATTTAGCAAAGGAGATCCAGAAACAACTCAAGCCTGACGAGCTTATGTCTATTTCAAGAATTGTAGTGTTGGAGAAAGGCGATCCGATATTAGAAGCCATCCACAAAACTGTAAAAGTTAAACACGGTAAGGTTGAGGTGAAGGATAGCAACTTCTCTGGAATTCAAATAACTCAGGCTTGCATAAGCACTTCCTCCGCCGTGAACCCAACTGTGCGTTAATGGGCCAGTAGAAAATCAAGTGCATAAAACTACATTGGCGCCTATGACTTATGTTCTTTTTCAAATGTGAATTTATGGGCGTGGGATCCAATTTTTCTTTTTTCGTGCCCTTGTTTTTTTTCTTCCTGCCTTCTTTTTTTATCCGTGGTTCGTGTCTATTGTCCGGGCAGTGGCCAGTGCTCAGAAGGCGTTCGCGCAGACTTCATCAAATCTTCGATCTTTGCGACGATTTGCGGATGCTGTTTGGCCACGTTGTT
>CAZIAN010000147.1:0-10327 GCA_964537355.1 uncultured Pirellulales bacterium
GACTTTGGATCAACTGGTTTTTATTGAAGGGACAAAAGAAAAGCCGGTACGAAATCTTAGATTATATGGACTGCAGTTTGAAGGTACAATTCCTGACCGAAGGGCTGTCCATTATGAATATGCTCATAATTGCGAATTGGTAGATGGCCAAATCAGGAGCATGGGTGGTGCGGGAGTGGTTTTGGCTAAGGGATGTTATCAAAATCGGATTCTTAATAATAAATTCGACGGCATAGAGCAAAGTGCAATTATTATCTCCGGAGATGCTCATCCAGCTAACTGGATGGATATTATTCGACAAAACATTGTTTCTTATAATTCTATCGATAATTGCGGCGGAACTAATATTGTCGCAAGCAATACCCTTGGCACAATAATCACTCGAAATCTGATTACAAATACTCGGGGCAGATACGCCATATCAGTTGGGGGTTGGAGTAATTTAGAGGAGGCGATAGATGGCGGATATCGGGTTGAGTATAATCATTTACATCATGTCCAGAAAGATGCTGATGATTCCGGCGTGATTAAAACCGCCGGTCTGACAGATGATTCTGTAATTCGTCGTAACTTGATCCATGACGTTAAAGCCGGCTATTTTAATGATAATGTTGGGTTCTGGTTTGATAATATGTCTTCCGGGTGGATAGCTGAAGAAAATATCTACTATAATTTGGAACAGGGAGAAATGAAACTCTGCGCCGCCAACCTTGTGGACAATATCTATCGAAATAATTTTGTGATTGAAACGCCTGAGAATAAACCGGAAGATTTTATTCTTGGTGAGCCTGAGTTCGATTATAAAAACATGCAGATTGAATTGCCTGATAAGTCATTTACAGACGAGATCAAAGCTGGAGAAATCTTTCAAGTTAAGGCGGATGTGAAGAATGCCGGTTCGACTGGAATATTACCGGTACACTTGTATATTGACCGTCGAATTGTGCAAACAAAACTGTTTCCGGTAGTGCATAACAATACCCGGAAAATAGCTTTTGAGCTTTATTTACATAAGCCGGGTGAGTATCAAATTGCTGTGGGAACCGTACCATTTCAAACTATTTCTGTTATTGGTGAAAAAATTGCGGTGATGTTTGATGAATTGCATATCTCTGATTTGACAGCTCTCGAGGGGAAAACCATTTTTGTGACTGCTGCTGTTAATAATCTCGAAAATTCGGATAAGGATGTTACTGCAGGATTATATTTAAACGACAAAGTTCATGCTTCAAAGACTGTTCATATCTCTAAAATGAATTCTGAAAAAGTCCAGTTTAAGATTCAGCCAAAAGCGGGGGAATATAGGGTGAAAGTTGGAAACAGCACTTCAAAAAAATTAAAAATCTATTCTCATCGCCCAATTGATTTGCTTCGGGCTGAAATGAAAAATTATACCTCTGTTACAGCTTCTCCGAGCAAAGTTGAAATAGATCAGAAACAAAACCGCTATAAAATTCAGGCGGCGGGATCTGATTTTTATCATGCGGAAGATTCGTATGCCGCTATCTATTTGGCGGAAACAATAAGAGGGAATTTTGTGGCAACGGTAAAGGTAAAGGGATTTGGGAACAGAACTCATGAATGGTTCAGGGCGGGGCTGTTTGTCCGAAACGATATGACAAAAAGTTTTGATACGGTACCCGGTAGTAAAGGTTCGGTTTTGATGTTCACTACACCCGGCCGTGCCGGTATTCAATGGGACGAATTTGGTAATGGTTGTATGCATAAGGCCGATAGTCAAAATTTGCCGGAGGATATTTCTTTTCCATTGTGGCTAAAACTGGAAAGACATGGAAACAGCTTTTCCGGAGCAATTAGTTATGATGGAGAAACCTGGATTAATTCCAAATATACAAAAGAAGTCCCCGGTTTAAATATTTCTATCCATCTTGGTTTAGCGGCAGGCTCCTGTGATCAAATCCCTTATTCGGTGGAATTTGAGGATTTCCAAATAGAAGTTGAAAAGAAATAATGTTGGGTATTTTCTTTAATCGAATTGGCCCATGTCGACATTGGCTTTGACAAGACTGATAAGGAGAGTATGTTATGGCAAAGAAGAAGCTGTATTCAAGGCCAAGCCAGCGCGTAATGTTGTGAGAATTCGGGAAGTGGTAATTATGAAAAAAGCATTAGCAGTAGTTGTATTTGCCGCTATAGTTGTTGTTTTTATTGCCATTGGTTGTAAACGGAAGGAAGAAAACAAGGGCAAGTACCGAATAGCAGTGATTCCCAAAGGGATGACACACGTTTTTTGGAAGTCAATCCACGCCGGGGCGGTCAAGGCCGAAAAGGAATTAAAAGAGTCCGGCCTGGAAGTGGAGGTGATATGGAAGGGGCCGATTAAAGAAGATGACAGGGAGTCACAAATCAGAGTGGTGGAAGGTTTCATAACACGCGGTGTCTCAGGGATCGTGCTGGCACCATTGGACGATGCAGCTCTGCGAATGCCGGTCAAAAACGCTGTTGATTATGGCATTCCGGTAGTGATAATCGATAGCGGACTTAAAAGCGAGGATTACACCAGTTTCGTGGCAACGGACAACTATATCGGCGGTAGAAAGGGCGGCGAACGTCTGGCTGAAATTTTGGATGGAAAAGGTAAGGTGATTATGCTGCGTTGTCATGAAGGCGCAGCCAGCTCGACGAAACGGGAGCAGGGATTTCTGGATGTATTGAAAGAGGAATACCCGGAAATCGAAGTGGTTAGCTCGAACCAGTACGGTGGAGCGACCACAGAAAGCGCATATATAGCAAGCGAAAACTTGCTGGCTCCGCTGCGGAAGCCTGACGGGGGGCTGACCATTGACGGAATCTTCTGCCCGAACGAATCAACGACGTTTGGAATGCTGCGTGCCCTGGAGGACAGCGGTCTGGCGGGCAAAGTTGACTATGTTGGTTTTGACAGCTCCGACCGGCTTGTGCAGGCGATGCGAAAGGGGTATATCAAGGGGCTGGTGCTGCAGGATCCAATCAATATGGGTTACCTTGGAGTTAAAACAATTCTGGCACACCTTCAAGGGCAGAAGGTGGACAAACAAATCGACACCGGTTCGATGGTGGCGACTCCGGAAAATATGGATGAACCGAAGATTAAGAATCTGTTGGAGCCGAATTTCAAGAGATGGCTGACCGAATAGCTTCAATGCACATTTCATAAATTCTACCTCATACGTATTACGGTTATTTAATGCGCTGGTCATATACATGTCAATATAGTTCATAGTAGTCAATTGAAAGTACCTTTAAGCATGGAGGCTATTATGAATCTCAAAGATCATCACATAGAACAAGAGTTGCAAAAACTCTATTGCACAGAAAAGGATGCAAGGCTTGCTCGTAGAATGCACGCGATATATCTGGTCGCCAGAGGATTGAGCTGCGCTCAAATCATGACTATTACAGGGGCTACCTGCCGTACCATTCAGCAGTGGGTGCACAAGTACAACAAGCAGGGAATCGATGGATTAAAAGACAAGCAGCGTCCCGGACAACCGACTAAATTGCCTCGTATGGACGAGCCTCGATTTTGTAAACGAATTGAGACCGGCCCCACTAAAAAAGATGGTGTTTCGGTACTGAACGGACCAGCAATAAGACGAATTCTGGAATGTGAATTTGGTGTTCTGTATTCACAGCAAGGATTTAGGTATCGTCAGGATTTCATGTTCACAACGTTGGTTCATGAAGCGCCGCTATATATAAGCCTTGACTTTGCAGCGGACGTCTTGCGCACCGTGACAGATCAGCAGCCTGGCGTGAGTTTGTGTGGCGGAGAAAAAATGCTGCTCCACACTCAGCATCTGTCCCGGCCAGCAGTAAGCGAAGTAGATGTCTGCATCGTGGCTAATTTCAAAATAGTCGCCTGTTTTGATGGTGGCCGAAAGTCCGAAATCCACCAATAGCTTGCGCGAGGCCGTCGCCATCTGATCGTTACTCTCGATACCACATGCATCGAAACCCAGCATATCGGCCAATCCTGTGATGATGCCAATTCCGCTGCCCCATTCACAAAAACGTCCTCGCGGCATCGAATACAGGACAGCATAGACCACTTGGTAATCACTGGGAACGAAGTCGAAGCAATCGATCGTCTTGCTGCGGCGAAGTCCTTCGTCGATTAACTGCAATGCTGAATTTGCCATGGCCCGAATTTTAGAATTCAATGGAATTTCACTAAGCATGGTTAAAAGATCAAAAATATATCCTTGTTCTGTCGCGAGGTCCGGTCAAATGAACAAGGTCTTATCGAAAGTCATCAACAAAGAAGGCCCAGTTGTCGGCATTTCTCTTGGCGTTGTTGGGATTGTTGGTGGCCTTGTTTTTGCAGTTAATTTCGCCATAAGCAGGTGAGACATCATCGGTATTTAGAACCAAGTGCGTTAGTTCATGAACGATTGTATGAAATTTACTCAAACCCGGTGTGTTGCCTGGCCGATAGAGTGGCTTTGCGTTCCAGGCAATATCGAGGCGTATACGGAAGTTTCTGTTCTGAGCTCCGGACATTTTAGTGTATTTGGCCCATCCGCCTGTGGGTTGTTTTGCTGCCGCGCTTGTGTTTTTACTTCGTGCCTTCCAGTTCGTGCCGACCACTTCTATAGGCTTGCAGTTAGTGATGCTGGCCATTTTATCGAGGTTGTGAGACAATGTTTTCATCCAAACATCAGAATCGTCACCGAACCACAGAAGGCTCTCTGTTTTACCTTGCCCTTTCTGGATGTGAATAGCTGTTTTGCGTAATGTTCTTATAACTTCGGGTTCAAGCGTTCGAAGAGTTTGTTGATCCGACGGTCCCATTCCCACTGCTATTAGCCCCATGATATCTCCTTTCGTTTGAATGTTATTAAACCAACCTCTAATGCCATGTACAAGTTGTATATGCTAACGATTTTTTCCAGTCTCAGAGGATTGAGTTTCTCTCTGAGTCAAAACATTACTGAGAAAGTATGAGCTATAATATTACGGAAAATTCTATTGGCCAGGTGCCACAAGTCACGAGCCGACAATTTCTTCATATGAAGGTCATGTGCAAACTGGCTTCCAACGTCAGAGCGTAACCGCTATGATAAATCTACATTTTACAAGGGGAATATTCAAGAATAAATTATGCCAGAAGTGATATTAAATGAAATCCGGAAGGTTGTAATCTCAGCTAATATTCTGCACATAAGTCCAAGAATTCGCTTATATGGGAGTGATTTGTTTTCAATACTTTATCTTCTTATGAATAACAAGGTTATAAGATTGGTTGACCGAATTAATTAGACTTTCTTTGTTTGATATATTTTTGCAGATTGAAACCGCACTTAGAGCAGTGCTGTTTTTTTTTGTTCCAAATAATATATTCAGCACAACAAGCCGGGCACCTCTTAAAGACTAAATCCTCGCAGATTTCAGGATTTCTAACTAAGGCCCTAATCATGTATGTTTCACTGATGGTCATTTCAAACACTCCTCCCGAGACAAGACTATTGCTCTAAGAAAAAAATGACTCTCCTACCATTTGATATATCGGTTATTTCGGCAGTGGATTTTACTTATATTGTTTGTTTTTCCGACAACGTCGCATATATCTGATATATTCATTCTTATAACGAACCGAGATGTGCATTTTGTCGAGGGATATTATCAAGAACCTAATTCTTAAATTGAGAAGTTAGTGATACTGTAGGTCTACATTTACTCGGTGCACAATGATGTGTTCGTCAATCTTTATTGAGGTGATTTATTTTTTTGAACCCGGTTCACTTTTATGTTTTTGAATAGTGTGCCAACCGAAGGTCCTATAATTAATTTGCCTGCGGCCGCATGGTTTCCAATCAATTTTCCGGTTTTTCACTCCTTATTACTTTTCGTATTGAATTCATGGCAAGATCGTGCATAACTTGTTTGTAGGATAGAACTTAAGTATGTGGCAATAAGCAGGAATATAAATTTCAACTATTTACCAGGATCCAAGGTTTTACAATAAGATGGAGGAAAAAGAAGCGATAGAAAAAAATGCAATTTTATTTGTTTTTTCTTTACATTTCACATCTTTTTTGGGATAATATATGTTCTATTATGGAGGGCCCATAAAAAGGATATTTGGGCAAGAAAGGAACAGCTAGCGTGACATTTCTTCCATAAATGTTATTTATATTAAGCGAGTAATTGAGTGTTGGGAAAAAACTTTGTTTCTTCCCGGATGGGGAAGTGGCTTAGCTGCGTAAAGTCAAGCAAGTTTTTATTTCTATCTTCGGCAAAGACGGGAATTATTATTATGGATTTAAGGAGGATACAAATGAGTTTATCGAGAAGTGCAGCATTCTTAACAATAATGTCACTTTTTTTCTTAGTGACACCATGTCTTGCGCAAACCCCTGCACAACAAGAGAGAAAAGCTGAGTTAGAACGGGTCTTAGAAAAACTAAGAGAAAAGGCGGAAGACAAAACCTCTTCGGCTGGATTGACTTTTCCTGAGGATACAAGTCAACGGTTTTTGGTTAAGGAGCTGCAGATTGGCGGCAACGGCCTAATCTCAACAGCAAAGTTGCTGGAAAATCTGCCTTTGGCATATACACTTACTGTGCAGAAAGGTGACACTACTGTTGAGCAAATCTACGACTTCCGGGTTTTGCATGATGTAATTTTGAATCCTGGGCAGGAACGTGAAGTTTCAATAACAACCATACAAGGATTTACTAATTTTATCTTGTCAGTATATCAGAATGAGGGTTATGCCGGCATCTATGTATATATTCCAAAAGAAGCTGTTCAGGGAACAACGTTGGTGGATAAAATTCTGCCTATAAAAGTCTTAGAAGGAAAAATAGCAAAGATTTCAGTGGAGAGATATGATTTTGAACGCCAAGATGTAGAACAGGGTTTTTTGAAAGATTCGGTACTTGAATCATGGTCACCTTTAAAAGAGGGCGAGGCAATCCAAAAGAATAAACTGGATGATTTTGTAAGGCTGCTCAATCTTAATCCCGACAGATATGTTTCTGCCGTTATATCGAGAAGTGCTGATCCTAATGCTTTGAATCTAATATATGATGTTTATGAAGCAGATCCATGGCACTGGTATGCGCAGGTAGATAATTCCGGAACGGATGAAAGACAATGGAGTCCGAGAATAGGTGTAACAAATACTAATCTTACAGGCTTCGACGATAGATTTTCTGCTATATACCAGGCTCCATGGGAATCAGGTATAAATGACAATTACGCATTATTCGGGAGCTATGATTTTCCCGTTCTTACGCCTCGACTTCGGCTTAACTTATATGGGGGGTACAGCGAGTTTAACATAACGCCACAGGGAGGTCCGTTTAATTTCCTTGGTCGAGGTTCATTCTATGGAAGTGTGTTAAGTTACAATGTCTTCCAGATAGATAACTGGTTTGTTGACATTACCGGTTCGCTAAGCCAGGAGAACAGCAAGGTCACGCCTGCGCTGGGACTTGCAAGCGATGTTGATATGGATTTGCTGGGTGTAGGGGTTAATATCCACCGTTCAGATGATATGTCAAATACATCTCTGATATTTAATAGAATTGAAAGTATAGGGGGATCCAGTAAGAGCGATTTTATGGCGGCCCGGTTGGATGCAGACCCTGATTTTATCATTTATAACTTTGGCGCTTCTCATAGCCAGTATCTCGAGACCAGCAAAGTTAATAGAGTTAGTGGTTCATTTCGATGGATAACTTCCAGCGAAAGACTGGTCCCAGCAAAAATGACGACCTTTGGAGGGTTCTACTCCGTCAGAGGTTATGAAGAAGATGAAATTGTTGCCGATGGTGGTATGCTTTTTTCAGGCCAATATGAGTTTGACCTGGTCAAGCACAGCGAATCCCTGGAAAATCCCGAAGCCAATTCAGCGAAAGCGCAGGAGAATAAACCATGGCTCAGAAAACTGGCCCCATTAGCCTTCTTTGATTTCGGCCGGGCAAAAATAAAAAGTCCTGTTATTGGTGAGCAGGAAGTTCGTGAGCTATGCTCGATAGGCGTAGGTACGATTTTTGAAATCGAGGATAATTTCAGTGCAGGTATATATTACGGCTGGCCTCTTCGGGGAACTGATGAGACGGATAATGGCGACGGCCGTTTTAACTTTAGCTGTATATACCGATTTTAATTTCAAGCGTTTTGTCCACTAATCGAAGGTGGGATAAATATAAAATGTGTAATTTAGTTGCTCAAGAATGAATGAGGAGGAACTATGGAATTCTCAAGAAGACTTTCAAAAAAAGGTTATTTTAAGCACACTGTCGTTTACTTTCTGACGTGCTGTATGTTTTTCAACACGTCGCTACCGGTCGTACTTGCCGGGCCGGAAGGAGCGCAGGTCATTAACGGCCAGGTTTCCTTCCAGCAAAGCGGCTACAATACCACTATAACGGCCTCGGACAAATCAATTATCAACTACAACAGTTTTGATATTGGTCGCCCTGAGGTTGTTCAGTTTATCCAGCCCGGCAGCAGTTCTTCGGTATTGAATAGAATACTTTCGGCAAATCCGACGAATATTAACGGAACTCTGCTGGCCAATGGCAGGGTTTTCTTCGTTAATCCTGCAGGTATTTACATCGGTGCCGGAGCCAGGGTCAATGTAAACCAGTTGGTAGCTTCGGGCCTGAATATCACAAACTCCGATTTCATAAACGGACAGTACAATTTTGCCGGAGGTAACGGCTCGGTGGTAAATAGCGGCGATATTTCCGCCAAAGAAGTTTATCTGATCGGCAAACAGGTTACCAACTCCGGTAACATAAGCTGTCCTGAGGGATATGTGGTAATGGCATCCGGGGACAGAGTATTCCTTGGTGAACCCGGCACGGATGTCGTGCTGGAGATGGATGCACCATCTGTGCCCGAGTCGGTTGATCCGATCGATGGTTCAGGTGTTCTCAACGTGGGCAATGTCGATGCTGCCGGCGGTAACATAGTGCTTGCAGCAGGGGATATTTATTCACAGGCAATTTCAAATACGGGCAACTTATCGGCTTCGGTGGACACCGGCGATGCAGGACAGATAACACTCACCGCCATTGGCGGAGAAATTACCAATACCGGGACAATCGAGGCCTCCGGCGACAATGGTGGTTCAGTAACTATCGATGGTGGTAATGTTACACTTACTGCCGACAGCGTTATTCATGCTGATGGCACGGGTACAGGAGATGGAGGCGAGGTCCTGATTTACGCTGACAACCTTGATCTTGATGGCGTGGTTACCGCCGCAGGCATTGATGGGTATATCTTATTTGATCCAGATGTTCTTGATATTGACCAAGCCGCAGCAGATGCAATAGAAGTCTCACTTGGAGGCACAGCGACGCTGGACGTTGGGGCAAATGTCACCATCAACCTGAATGGCGAGATTGATTCGAGCGCCCAGATCAATGACCACACGCTCAACTTTAAAGACGACAACGTAAACAACGACCTGACTATCAACCTCAATAATAAGATAACACTTGGCGCCAATCAGAATCTGACCGGTGACGGGACCCAGATAAATGTTGCTTCGACCGGTTTGATTCAAAATGGTATCGATGTTGCGGCGGACGGTGCTACAGTCAGCGTTTTAGCAGGCACGTATGACGAGCAGTTACTGATTGACAAGTCGTTGACACTGGACGGTTCGAGCCAGGCAGCGATTCTTCAACCTTCGGCCACACCCGCTGCCGGCGTGTATGACGTAAAGATAACTTCAAGTGATGTGACTGTTCAGAATTTCACACTGGACTTCAACGGTTCTGGGGACAACCGTCCTGGTACAGGTATTGTGGTCAGCGACTTAAATGGGCCGAACGCAGAGAGAGTCCAGATTCTTAATAACGACATTTATACAGGTGACGGCAGTGCAGCTGGCGCTGTGGTCGGTAGTGGTACGGCAATACAGACGGGTAAGAATGCCGACGTCAGTGATTTACTAGTTCAGGGCAATGATATTTACGGTGATGCTACTGGAATGGGCGAAGGTGTTTATATAAATCCCGGCCCAGGTACCGGTATAAAAATTAACAACAACACAATGGATGGATATCTCTTCTCTGGCGTCAGTATAGAAGCCAGTAATGTTGAGGTCACCAACAACGACATAAACAGCGACATTGGCAAAGGGATCTATGGCGTACGCTTTATTGATCTGGCCGGCGGTCAGACTTATAGCAACGTAAAAATCGGTACGACTGATAACGGTAATCTAATCGATAACTTCCAGCAGGGAATCAGGATAGGAACAACCACTGATGTCAGTTCAACACTAACAGCTTCGATACGGGAGAATACTCTTCAGAACAATGATATAGGAATCAGGTCGCGGTACGGTATCGACCTT
>CAZIAN010000148.1:0-10264 GCA_964537355.1 uncultured Pirellulales bacterium
GAAAAACGATATAAGAAGCTCGGCGGCAAAATCAGAGTCATTCGCAAGCCCGGCCAGGACCATCATCCTCACAGTCTGAAGGATCCGGCGCCTATTGTAAATTTCATCCTCTCTTATACCACACCTGATTATGACAAGTTCTGCCATAATATGCGGCATGGCCTGACAAACTCCCGCATCAAATTCACTCGCCGGAACAAAGGCCGTGTAGCCTTCCTGGGCGGCTCTATTACCTACAACCCGGGTTGGCGCAACATGCTCTGCCAATACCTGCAGCAGCGTTTCCCCCAGACACAGTTTGAATTCATCGCTGCCGGCATACCTTCAACAGGCTCAACACCCGGAGCTTTTCGCATGACACACGACATCTTCAAAAACGGCCCGATCGATTTGCTTTTTGAGGAAGCTGCCGTCAATGATGCGACAAACGGCCGCTCCGATATCGACCAAATCCGTGGTATGGAAGGAATTGTACGTCAGGCTCTATTGCTCAATCCCGATATAGACATCGTTTTGATGCACTTTGTCGATCCCGAGAAAATGAAAATTTACAACGATGGTGGCACCCCGGCTGTAATTCGTAACCATGAAAAAGTAGCCGAATATTATCAACTGCCGTCTCTTAACTTAGCCCTCGAAGTGACAGAGCGTATCAACGCGAAACAGTTTGATTGGCAAAATGATTTCCGCAATCTGCATCCTTCTCCTTTCGGCCAGAATGTTTATTTCCGCTCAATGAAACATTTGCTGGAAACCGCCTGGGCCCAGCCGTTACCTGAAAACTCTCGACTGATCCCCAATCCCCTGCCCGCCGAAGCCCTTGACAAGTTCAGTTACTATCGCGGCCGTTATGTGGATATCAATAAAGCAGAAACCGTCAATGGTTTTGCCTATGATCCTGCCTGGCACCCTAAGGATAATACTGGGACACGCTCAGGTTTTGTCAATGTACCAGTCCTTAAAGCAAGCCGGCCCGGCGCTGTACTCAAGCTAAAATTCACCGGTACCGCTATCGGTATTTTTGTCACTGCCGGCCCCGATATAGGCATTATTGCCTTCAGTATCGATGGCTCCGCTTTTCGTCAAATCGACCAATTTACTCAATGGAGTCAAAATCTCCACCTGCCCTGGGCCTATGTCCTTGACGCCGAATTGAATCCGGGCTCTCACGAACTTACCCTAAAGACAACTGACCAAAAAAACCCAAAAAGCACCGGCCACGCCTGCCGTATCGTTCACTTTCTGGTTAATTGACTTTCTGGAAGGAACATCATCTTTCAGGATGCGATTTTTTGCACCACTTGCCTAAACGATTTGTAGGGTGGCGGCTTTGCCCCACCAATCCTTAATTCTATATTCTAAAACTCGTGCTTCGTAACAAACCTAACTTCGCAAAGTAATTGTTCAGACTTGTTCTTCTTCAGCACTCATCACACTCGGAGCAACCTGAAGCAGCTTACTTACACTCAATCCCTTCAAACTAAAACGCCGACGCTTCTCCATATCCTTCTGATTCTCGCAACCCGCTTTCAGAAGCTCAATAAGCTTATCATCATCTGCCCATTTCTCAAAATTCACACTTTTTTTTGGGGGGTTATTGTTCTCCTTCGCTTCTCCTTCTGTTCGTCCCTCAGCTGCATCCACTAACTCTTCCAACAATGCTGGTCTGCGCTCTATATCGCGAATCAGCAAAGGCCACCCCAATCCAATCCCCACAAACTTGCCTAACTGTTCAAACGTAATTCTCTTACCGTCTTTTTGCTCATACAATCCTGTTAACTTTGCTGTCGCCGCTCGTAATCGGAATATATTTACAAACTGTTTCGCCCGCCGTGGATTGAAATCAAACGCCTTTGAAACCATCAGAACAATCGCCCGAAAGGTCGGATCGTCCCCATCGAACTTCAAAAATTCTTCTTCAATTTGCTCTTTTCTGATATCACGTTTCTTTTCCTCCAACTTTTTATCTTCTTCTTTCTTTTCCTTTTTTATCTTGGCTGTTTTAGTTTTCGGCACTTCACCAATAGGTTCGCTAAGTGCCTGTTCTTCTGCTTCAGTACCTGTTTCAATTCGTTTCGTCTTGGTTTTTTTGACTTGTTCTTTCTTATCTTCTTTCATTTGCCCGGACATCCCCATCAGCATCTCATTGATACTCTTCTCATCCGGCTGGGGTAATCCGAATGGAACTTGTATAAATTTCTCAATAAACGAATAACCATATCGCACACCTCGCCGTCGCTTCGCTTCTTCCTCGCTCAAGCACATCACCGTAGATTCTGCCAAGTATGGCAACAGCTTTTCATGCTTCACTGCCAATCCTGCCGCTACCTTCTCCCTGTCCATCCCCATAACAAACGCCAATTTGGGATTCTCCGATATCATAAGGTTAATACTCTCCATCAATTCCGCAGCTTTGGGCACTTCACATCGATCTAAATCGTCAACAAACACATAAACACGTTCCTCTCCCACGTACGCACTCACAATCTTTTTGAAATCATCATGGAACTTTTCTATAAAACTAACTTTGCTTACGTAGTCAGGGTGACGCATATATTTCTTCAAATCCACTGCAAGAGGACTTCCCAGAAAATCCTTAACCTTACCCAATACTGCCCAAAGAGAAACTACAAAAGCAATGATGCTTCCGATACGCTCGGGAAAAACAAGAGTACCAGTTGCTCCAAGTTTGATTCCATTCCAAAGCCCTATACAAATTCCAATCGTCGCTAATATCCAGGCTAATCCAACAAATACAATCCGAAGGACATCCGGCCAAGCCTGCTTCCAGGGAAATCTCTGTCTCCACAATTCGTAATTTGCTCTCCATCGCTCCCTTTTTGTCAGACACTTGGAAACGTCTTTGATAAACTTCAGCGCAAACGCCGCCCACAACGCCTCATCCTTATCATGGCGCCACGGATCAAATTCAACTATAAAGGTCTTATCTTGCCCTTTCTCCTTGTATATTTTCCTAATCTCACTCTTCAACTGCGACAAAAACGAACTCTTCCCGCTGCCCCATTCTCCTTCAACGGACAAAGTCAAAGGCAATTCCGTTTCCTCATGTGTAAGAAACCTCGCCACAACTTCAACATAAGGTCGGAATCCAAGCTTGTCCTTAACGGCAATCCTGTCCCCCCAACCATGTTCGGCTACTGACATTCCTCCTGATTTAGATTCTCCAATAATTTCTAAAGTTGCATCATCTCCCACTCCTATATGTTCAGATACAGACCCTTTTAGCTTTCCTCTATCATCACCTTCTTCCGGTTCGGCAGGCCCTTTGTTCTCAGCATTGCTCTTTGCCAAATCAAGTAATTCACCTACTTCGTTTTCCACCTCATCAAGAACAAGTGATCCCGGCTTCAAAATATAAACGCCCGCTTCATATTTTAATTCCTGATGCCCAATATTGCCTTTAAGCCAGTTTCTTTCACTCTGAGATTTACTTGTGTATCCGCTCAATTGTTCCACTTCACCTCTGGACAAATAGGAGGGAGACTGTGTATCAGGAAATTCTTCCTGATATCCAGCAAGTGCAAATGCAATGTTATCATCCGAATCGTTGACCCTGTGTATCTGCGCAGCAGTTCTTCCATTCTTCTTTATTTGCAGATTAAAATAATCCTCACAAGGAGATTGAACGCTAAATCCATGTTTATCTTTTGCAAGTTTGATTAATTTGCTATTTATCCGCCTTCCCTTATTACTTAATGGACTTGCAAATAAAAGTTGGTTATAGGTAGGGAAATCACCAGATAATATCTCGCTTGATGTACTATCATCTTCCAACTCAGATATCCAAAAGTCCTCATTTGATTGCCTGGAAGGATATACTGTATAAACAAATGGATTATATTTTCCAACAGATCCAACTTTGTGGACCTTGGCTAAAATGTCAGAAGGCTCCCGAGAACTTATTCCGTCATTTTCTGGTTTCGAAAAGTTAAAAATTGCTAATATGTCGTTCGAGTCAGGATAATTAACTGTCAAATCCATTAAAGGAGGATTTGCTAAAACGCCTTCTTTCAAATTTTCACGAGGAAACTTCTTTTCATTGATTAAAAAAGATATGAAACTTTCTCGAAACGTATTTATTAAACTCTGGTCATCACTATTTTCACTTCCATAAGCTTTCGTCTCTGGATCCACTTTCTTTATTAAATCTTCAAGAGTAAGGAATTGCTCTATATCTATTAATTTTGGATCACCTCCATCGTCTACTTCATAAATACTAAATGGATGATTGGAATCGGATATTTCGGGGGTTACAATAAAACCAATGTCAATAGACTGCTTATAACCATGCTTGTTGTTAACAAATTGTTTGTAATTTTGTATTCGAGAACTGATAACACTTCGTTCTTCAGGATCATCATCAATACAGAATCCAATTGTTGTAATCATTTCATCACTATTTTGTCTAATTACAGAAAGTGCTTTGATACTAGGTGGTGGTGTTTGTATTTGTAGTCCCTCTATCCATTCCTTTGGATATTCTTTCTCCAAAAGCATAAATTTTCTAAAATCTTGTTTCAGTTCTTCTAATTTGACCTCAATTCCTTCTGATGTTTTATTTTTATCTTCCTTTAACGTCCCTTCCTTCGGCGAGTCTTTTTGCTCCCTCACTTCCTTTCTTTCATCAGATTTCGGAGGTGCCTCAATATCAATCCGAACAACATTAGACAAACTCATGAATTCTTTGTTAGTTGCCAAGATACTGTCAGGCCTCTGCGTAAAGATGAACTTCACTTTATCAGGCAATTCTGGAATATATTTCATCCACATTCTTTCAAATTCCACAGGCATTTTAGGATAAGCATCAATCCCAATCACTCTCCTACTCAAATCCCCGAATTCCTTCACTGAATCCGATAGTCTTTCATTAAAAGATTCTTCTAAATAAGCTGCTATTTCACCAGGTTTTATTACTATATCTTGAAGAAGTTTATTTGGAATATCATTAGGTCTTACTCCATAAATATTGCATCCTTCACAAATAAACTTTTCATGCTTCTTTGCATACGCTACCATCATTGTCATAAGAGTACTTTTCCCACTTCCTGCCGGCCCTACGATAACAATCGCCTGCCCTCTCGGATTTGCAAGAACTTCATTAAACAGAGATAATTCTTTCTCCCAGCGACTCAAATCTGACATTTCAGCCATATCTCGAAACCTCCCAATTACTGTTATTTCCCGTATAAGCTTGCATTTCCGTACTCAGTTATGCAAAATTTTATTGGATCCCAAAACGCTCGCATCACCGGCCCAATGCATCTGTGCAAATCAAAGTAAGAATTCCCGCATCTGCTGATGATATTATGAAGGGGATTGTAATCTAAGGCAATAAAAAAATCCCAGCAAAACCGGGATTCTATACTGCTTAGAATTTCATGCTTTGGTAATTAGGATTTGCTTCGAATTCTCGATGTGCTGCGCTCGCCCACTTTCCGCTACACGCTGTACGCTGTACGCTATACGCTATTAGAAGTTATTATTGAGGTATTCCGGCCGGCCGTCATCACTATCGTAGATTGTCTTATCTTCTTCTACCTCAGCATCAATCCTGATCCGCTCGATGTGCTCGGCCCTTTTTGTATTACTGTCAATTGTCGCCAAGATTGCACTGATTTTCACATCACCCGTCGCAATTTCAAACGGAAACGGCATCTGCGTCCTGAACGACTTTAAGACATTCTCGACACTTCGCCCGAGCACCGAATCATGTGCCCCCGTCATCCCTATATCCGTAATGTAAGCGGTTCCTTTGGCTAAAATTTTCTCATCGGCCGTTACAACGTGGGTGTGCGTTCCGAAACACAGGCTCGCCCTGCCGTCGAGATGATAGCCCATAGCGATTTTTTCACTCGTCGCCTCGGCGTGAAAGTCAACGACGATAATATCCGCCTGCTGTTCGAGCTGCGGTAGAATCCTGTCAATAGCATTATAAGGGCAGTCGGCCCCCTTCATAAAAAGCCGCCCTATCAAAGCAACTACGGCCACAGTCGGCCCTTTTGCCGTCTTATAAAGTGCAACCCCCCTTCCGGCCGCAAGCTGCGAAAGATTCGCAGGCCGAACAATATTATCCTCTGTTTCGAGCGTCTTGATGATTTCTCTTTTACGGTATGTATGGTCGCCTAATGTAATCAGATTTACACCGTACTTCAGAAGCTTATTATAAATCTGCGGCGTCAGACCCGACCCCCCCGCCGCATTCTCGGCATTAGCTATTACGCAGTCAACATCACGTTCTCTAACCAGGGCCTTCAGCCTGTCGGCAATGATACGCCTGCCCGGCCTGCCCACTATATCACCGATACAAAGAATGTTTACTTTCATAATCCGTTACTTTGCGTATTCCACGCAGCGAACCTCACGCAGCAGCGTTACCTGAATTTCGCCGGGATAGGTCATCTCATTTTCAACCTTATTGGCAATATCACGTGCAACTTTCATAGCTGCCTCATCGTCCACCTGCTCGGCGTTCACGATAACACGGATTTCCCTGCCCGCCTGGATTGCGTAAGCGTTCTCAACGCCCTTAAAGCTCCCGGCTATCTCTTCGAGTTTCTCCAGCCGTTTAATATATCTTTCGAGAGTTTCTCTTCTGGCCCCAGGACGCGAAGCACTTACAGCATCAGACGCTGCAACCAGCGGAGTATAAGGATTATCCGCCGGAATGTCCCCGTGATGCCCCAGCACCGCATTCAGTACGATAGGCGATTCATTGAACCGCTTGAGATAATTTGCACCGATAACCGGATGGCTTCCCTCAACGTCATGGTCGATAGCCTTACCGATATCGTGCAATAAACCCGCCCGCCTTGCTATCGTGCCGTCCAGTCCGAGTTCTTCCGCCATCACCTGCGAAAGAAATGCTACTTCAATGCTGTGGCGAAGAACGTTCTGGCCGTAGCTTGTCCTGTAGCTCAGCGCCCCTATCAAACTAAGCACCTTATTGTTCAATCCTCTTACGTTCGTCTCTACCGCAGCATCTTTGCCAAGCTGCAGGAGCTTGCTGTTAACATCTTTTTTGGTTTGTGCAACAAGCTCCTCAATCCGCGAAGGGTGGATCCTGCCGTCTTGGATGAGTCGCTCCATCGAAAGCCGGGCGACCTCACGGCGAACTGGGCTAAAACCGCTTACGACAATCATTCCCGGCGTGTCATCGACAATGACGTCAACGCCGGTAGCTTTTTCAAAGGCCCGAATATTGCGGCCCTCCCTGCCGATAATCCTGCCTTTCATATCGTCGTTCGGAATCTCAACGGTCGAGACAGTAACCTCGCAGGTCTGCTCAGCCGCATAGCGCTGAATGGCAGAGCTGATTACCTCCCGGCTTTTTTCGTTGGCGGTTTCAACAGATTCCTCGACCTTTCGCTGAATTAAAGCCGACATTTCATGCTCGCATTCGTCTTCGAGACGTTTTAAGAGCAGATCCTTTGCCTCCGCAATGTCCATCGCGGTGATTTTGAGCAGTTGATTCTTCTGCTGAGCCAGGAGAACGGAAAGCTGTTTTTCTTTCAGGTTGATATTGTGCAGCCTTCTATCGCTATCCTGCTGCTGCTTTTTCAACGCTTTTTCCTTCTGCAGGTTCATCTCTGTCTGCCGCTCAACCGTATCCTCTCGCTTGGTCAGTCTCATTTCCGCCTCGTGCAGCTCGGCACGAGCTTTATTGGCCTGATTTGTAAATTCCTCTTTTTTCTTGATAGCCTCGGCGGCGGCATCTATCCGAGCGGATTTAAGTATGTTCTCTGCCTCCCTTTCGGCCCCGTCAAGCTGCCGCTGGAGGTCCTGCTCGAATGTCTTGGACTTCGCCCGGGCAATCATCTGATAAACAATGGCGATCAGAGCGCCACCCAAAAGAAGGCCAATAACAAGCGAACCGAGCACTGATAATGTACCCACTTGCATTAGTATATCCATAATTCCCACCTTTCCTTTGTACTTTTCATAGAATTACAAAACAAAGTCCCAAAGGGTAAATTGCGGGCATCAGGGCGGGAAAGCCTCAAAGAAATGTCTGTGAATTACGAAATCCTTTTGTCAGAGCGCATTATCAGCTACCAAATGCCAAAATATCTCCCAACTGAGGCAGTTTGGTTAAAATCAAAAGGTTTTTGTGTATGAAATTGGCTGATTTATGCTCAATACCAACACTCCCTTGTAGGTACGCGAATGCTTTTGTATGCAGATTTCGTTTCACTTTTAATTTACCTTACAGCGCCGTTTCAAAGTCTTCGAATCAGTTGTTCGCCTGTCTTATCTATAAAAGACGCTAAAAGTTTCTTTGTTAACTTAACCACCATTTAAGAAAGGCTTACAAGCCTTCCTTTTTCGTCCCTTAACATAGCAGCAATCATCTTGTTTTCAAGCGGGACTACCCACAATCTTGTTCGTCATAAGTTGCTTATTACTTTATGTTAAAGCACTTTTACCGGCCGGTCAAGGGAAAAAATTGCGAATAATCTAAAATTGTCAGCCCGAAAACAGCTTTTTGAGAACACTTTTAATTGATTAATGCTGATTGATGATTAATTATTTCAGAGGAAAATGGGCATTTTAAGCTGTTTTAGACTTTTTTTCTTAAAATTTCTCAAAAATCCGCACTTTTTGACCAAAACCTAACAAATTTGCCCTCAGGATAGATGAATGCCCTTTAGAGAACATAGACATAGGGGAAAAATGAGCGTTTTTGGCTTGTTTAAGAGGTTAGAAATTTATGGAGGTTTTCGGTTAGTTTTTCTATATTACGGGTCCGGCATTCCCAGACAATGAGGACTTTCCATCCATTTTTTCGCAGTTTACGCAGATTTCTTTTATCCCTGGCGACGTTACCCTGGCGTTTTGTCTGCCAGAACTCAGTGTTGGTTGCAGGCTTGACTTTACCATAGCGGCATTTGTGCATATGCCAGAAACAGCCGTGGATGAAGATGATTTTATGATGTTTGGTTAAAACCATATCCGGATGACCCGGCAAGTCTTTACGATGAAGGGCATAACGATATCCCATTCGGTGAACTATTGAGCGGACAATAATTTCAGGGCGGGTATCATTGTTACGAATACAAGACATATTGAATGAACGTTGTTCTTTTGTAAGTACATCCATCATTAAAGATTTCTCAGTGCTCGTGTATCAAGCACATTGAGTTGTTTCGCGGGAATCCTAGCCATTGTGCTTACTCCAGTAGTCGCTGTTTGGGAGAATTTGAAAACTGCTTGCAAGAATTGAAAAATTGATTGACAATAGGATAAATTAAAGGCGCGTTATAATATTCTACATTTGGAGTAGCGAGAAGATGCAAAACAAAAGAATAAACTGGACACGAAATGAACTGATAGTCGCTTTTAATCTATACTGTAGAATACCATTTGGTCGTATTCACAGGTCAAATCCAGAAATCATCAGAATATCCAAAAAAATAAAAAGAACGCCAAGTGCAGTGGCTATGAAAATGGTTAATTTTGCAAGCTTGGATCCTGTTCATCAAAATAGAGACGTAAAAGGATTACAACATGGCAGCAAGAAGGACAAACAAATATGGGATGAGTTTCACAAGAATTGGGAAAGGCTTGCTTTCGAAAGCCAACAAGTATTAGGGAAATTAATAAGAGAAGATGGCGAAGAGTATACTCATGAAATAGTGCTGCGTGATTCAGATATACCGACCGAAGCCCAAAGAACCACACGTGTCAGGTTAGTACAAAGTTTTTTTCGAGAGACTGTTTTATCAAGTTATAATTTCTCGTGCACAGTATGTAAGCTTAATTTACCTGCAATGCTTAATGCCAGTCATATAGTTCCGTGGTCAGTCGATAAGATTCGTAGAGCAGATCCAACTAATGGTTTAGCCTTTTGTGTGTTTCATGACAGAGCTTTCGATAGAGGACTTATAACTCTTGATAAGAACTTTCGAGTTATATTGTCTAAAGATGTAAAAGTAATGGATGCCCCCAAATTGCACAGAGTGGGCTTTTTGGAAATCGAAGGTAAAAGTATCATACTTCCTGACAAATTTAGGCCTGATCAAATTGCTCTTACTTATCATAGAGAAAAAGTATTTTTGCAGTAAGTGTTGGAGAAATATAATGAATAAGAATATAACAATGACCTTACCATCGCTTATGGTTGGTCAGATTTTGGATGCACTTTACATGCGGTTCGAAGCTTGGGAATATACGGAAGAATACTTAAATACTGGGAATATTCGCGAACCTTACTTAATTGAGGAATGTTCAAACTCAAATGAGGCCA
>CAZIAN010000149.1:0-10112 GCA_964537355.1 uncultured Pirellulales bacterium
ATTGGGTGTTTTCCAAATAGATGGCCCGCCTGGTGGTAATCGCATCGGAGGACTTGTAGGACATAATTATTACTGGACAGACGCCCTTGTTCCACCTTCGGTATCATATTGCTATTCAACAGGCAGTATTTCTGAAAGCATTTTTGGAAGCGATAATGTTGGCGGACTGGTGGGATTAAATGAAGGAACGGTTACTAATTCTTTCTGGGATATTGAAACCAGCGGGCTCTCAAATAGTGATGGTGGTATTGGCAGGACAACATCTCAAATGCAGAGACAAAGGACGTTTATCAATCGCGGTTGGGATTTCATCAACGAAACGGCAAACGGCGCCGAAGATATCTGGTGGATTCTTGAGGGTCAGGATTATCCCAGATTGACCTGGGAGATTATCGAATATGAACCGGGGGAAGTGGCCGATCCCCTATCTGAGGCGATGGACACAAATTTGATTTTCGATACAGGCGGCGATGAGGATTGGTTCAGCCAAACTGAAATACGCTACCACGATGGTGATGCGGCACAGAGTGGTGATATAACAGACGATCGAGAGTCGTGGTTGCAGACGACGGTTAACGGGGCAGGGAGGATGAGCTTCTACTGGAAGATATCTTCTGAGGAGAATTGTGACTATTTGGAATTTTACATAGATGGCGAACGTCAAGACCGTATCAGCGGGTCAGAAGATTGGCACAATATGACTTACGAGATTACTGGTTCGGCTTTGCATACATTGGAATGGCGATATTTCAAGGACGAGAGTATAAGCAGAGGAGACGACTGTGGCTGGGTGGACAAAGTGGAGTGGGTGACAAACTAACTGGCGGGTCCATGAATTGACTATTGGGATTGAAGATTGATTAGAGAATTTAGCCCTTCATCTCCGCTCAGGATGAAGGGAGATATAGCATTTCTACCTGAGGCCAGCATGAGGTGCGTTATATAGTGTTACGCAGTCCTGTAGCAGTCCTGTAAAGGACGAAGTAAATGAAAATAGTACGGAACCGCAGGTAGAAATGCGGTACGATTTAATATTGATTATTGGGGATGAAAAGTAAATTTCAGATTTCAGATTCGTTGGCTTGCCTTTTTAGACGTGTACACATGTAATGTTGTGTGCCAGATTTAGCTACCGCCCCTTCGTGTCTCCACTCACTTCGTTTAGTCGAAATGACCCCATTAGAGTAAAAGGCACTCTAAACAAGGGGGCATGCGATTGATTATTGGGATTGACCCTTCGTCTCCGCTCAGGGTGAAGGTTCGTATTACCCACGGGATGAGGGATATATACAAAATAGGTTGCAGTTTGGAGCTCTTTATTGTACTATGGGAACCTCTCAAACAGTGTGGTATTGAAGTGTTTGAAATTCTGTTAATAATGGAGGTTTTAAGATGAAGTCGATAAAACGCCGGGATTTTTTGAAGGGTGCTATGGCCGGGTCGGCAATGGTTGCGGCACCGTTTAATATTCTTAAGGCTGGACCATCGCCGAACAGTAAGCTCAATATTGCCTGCATAGGCGTCGGCCAGCAGGGCTCGGGTAATTCAGAGTATCTGACGAGGAGCAATAATGTTATAGCCCTGTGTGATGTTGACAAGGTTTGGCACAGGAAGGCCATCGCGGGTAAAAAGAGCCTTGAAGGAATCAAGCTGTGGACGGATTACAGGGTGATGTTCGACAAGATCGGCAAGGACATCGACGCGGTTCTGGTAGCGACGCCGGAGCATGCGCATTACGCGATTTCGATGTATGCTATCAGGCACGGCAAGCACGTTTACTGCCAGAAGCCGCTGTGTCATACTGTTAACGAAGTTCGTCTTCTGACCGAAGAGGCGAAGAAGCACAAGAATGTGGTTACGCAGATGGGTAACCAGGGGCATTCGGGCTTAAGCTCGGCTATGCTAAGGGACTGGGGGCAGGCGGGGGCGGTCGGACCGATACGGGAAGTGAACGCGTATTCGAGGAAGAATTACTGGATCGATAAGCCGGTGGTCAAGGGGAGTATCGTGCCGGAGACATTAGACTGGAACCTGTATCTGAATCGGGCCGAAGAGATTCCGTTCAGCACGAGCTATATGAATCGCGAGTGGATACGATACAGCCACTTCAGCGGAGCGGTCGGTGATATGGCCGCTCACATACTTGACCCAGCTTATTACGCCCTTGATCTGCGTGTGCCTTTGAGCGTGAGGGCCGAGGTCAATACGCCGGCTTATCCGGGCTCGCTGCCGAGGTCTGGGGTTATTACGTGGAAATTCGGAGCGAGAGGTAAAATGCCGCCTGTAACGATGAAGTATTATCTTGGAGAGGACATAGAGTTTCCGCGTCCGAAACACCTGGAAGCGGGGCGCACGGAGATAACGAGCGGGTCGGTGATGGTTGGGGAGCATGCATCGATAATGGCGGGCAGTCATAGCCAGGGCGGGCGGATCATTCCCGAGAGCGTGATGAAGGAGACGCCAAGACCGCCCAAGGTGGCGCTGCGGTGCAAGGGCATGACCCATTTCGACAACTGGACTCTTGCATGCAAGGGCGAAGATACCGCCATGTCGTGTTTCGAATATGCAGGGCCCTTGTCTGAAATAATAGTACTCGGCGATATCGCTCTTCTTAATCCAGGCCGGACGCTGCTCTGGGATTCGAAGAACATGAAAATCACCAACGATGAGGCCGCCAACAAGAGTCTCTTTATGAGGCGGCTTGCTCCGCGCGACTATTTGAACTGGTGTTAGGGGGCAGGAGCGTAGCAAGAGCATATAATTGGTGGAAGGACAATAATCCAAGCGGGCAGTGTATGGCGTTTATGGAGGCAGATTTCCCTGAATTTTAAATATTTTGGAAAATTTGCTTGCAAAGTTAGGTCAGCCTAACTATATTAGGGGTGGTTTACAAAGTACAAAGTTAAAAGTAATAGTTATTGTTATGGTAAAAAACTACAATTTAAGCGCCTCATTGGAAGATTATCTTGAGGCCATACTGAATCTTGGGAGCGAGAACAACTTCGCCCGCAGTAAGGATATTGCGAAATCGTTAGGGGTATCGAGGGCATCGGTAACGGGTGCGCTGCGCGTGTTGAAGAAAAAGGGCTTAGCCAACTATAAGCCCTACGACTACGTAACACTCACGGAATCCGGCCGGAGCGCGGCAGGCGAGATTGCGAGGAAACATAAAATCCTGAAGTCATTTTTTATCGACGTGCTTGGTGTCGAGGCGGATGTTGCCCAGAAGGCGGCGTGTAAAGCCGAACATGAGCTTGGTCCGGAGATTATTGCAAAGCTTCTGTGTTTTATCGAGTTCGTCACCCAGAGCAGTAAAAACGGATTTGATCTGGCGGACGAATTCCAGAAATTCTGTAACAACATTAACATAAGTAAGTGAGATAACATCAATGGAAGATGAGAAAAGAAGGCCGCTGTCGAAGGTCCGGGCAGGTGAAACAGTAAAATTAGCGGGCATAGAGGCCGGACGTGATTTACACAGCAGGCTTGCATCAATGGGACTTGTAACAAACGTGGAAATAACAGTCGTAAGGAACAGCGAGACGGGACCTTTTGTAATAAGCGTCAAAAACTCAAAGGTTATGTTAGGCAGGGGGATGGCCCATAAGATTATGGTTATATAAAATAAGCAGTGTCATTTTTTTCATCGGGGAACCTCAATCAACTTTACCATCACAGCATAAAAATACCGTAAGACAGACAGCGATATTATGGACAAGAAAATAAAAGCAGCCCTGGCCGGAAATCCCAACAGCGGAAAATCATCCATTTTCAATATGCTGACCGGTGCGCATCAGCACGTTGGGAATTATCCGGGAGTGACGGTTGAAAAGAAGGAAGGCACTTTTAAGTACGCCGGATTCGAAATTACTATTGTGGATTTGCCCGGTACATACAGCCTGAGTGCTTATTCGATAGAAGAGCTTGTTGCCCGTAACTTCGTGATAGAGGAGCAGCCGGATGTTGTGGTTGATATTATCGATGCGTCCAATATCGAGAGGAACTTGTATTTAGCGACCCAGCTTATTGAAATGAACGCACCTTTATTGCTGGTGTTTAATATGAGCGATATAGCCGAGCAAAGGGGATTGAAGTTCGATACCGGACAGTTGTCCAAGCTCCTGGAAGCAGAGATAGTATCAACCATCGGCAATAAGGGCAAAGGCAAAACTGAGCTGCTCGATGCTATTATCAAAACAGCCGGACAGGGCAAGCGGCAGCGTATTCATAAGATACACTACGGCGAAGAAATTGAGCATGAACTGGCGGAAATCGGAATACTCCTGGCTGATAAAGAGCAGCAATTAGTAGAAAAATACGGTTCACGATGGCTGGCCGTAAAACTGCTGGAACACGACTCTGATTTAACTGCAAAAGTCCACAGCCGGGAGGTTCTCGAAGCTGTTACAGCGAGCACAGAGCATCTTAAAGATATTTTCGCAGATGAGCCGGAAATTGTAATGGCGGACAGGCGGTATGGTTTCATATCAGGGGCGTGCCAGGAAACCATAAAAACCACGGTCGAATCGCGTCACAGTACCAGCGATATGATAGATTCTATAGTGACAAATCGTGTTCTCGGGCTGCCGATATTTTTGATATTGATGTATTTAGTCTTTCTTTCGACATTTAAGATAGGCAAATATCCGATGGGCTGGCTCGAACAATTTTTCGGCTGGGCGGGAATAACGATATCGGGTTTTTGGCCGGCGGGCAGTGAAAGCTGGCTCAGGTCACTTTTGGTCGATGGAGTTATAGGCGGAGTAGGGGGGGTGATTGTGTTTTTGCCCAATATTCTGCTGTTGTTTCTGGCGATTGCGCTTCTTGAGGATTCCGGCTATATGTCCAGAGCGGCCTTTATTATGGACAGGGTAATGCACAAAATAGGCCTGCACGGCAAAAGCTTTATACCTATGCTTATCGGTTTCGGATGTTCGGTGCCAGCCATAATGGCCACACGAATACTCGAAAACAAACGCAACAGATTGACAACAATGATGGCCATACCATTGATGAGCTGCGGTGCGAGGCTGACTATCTATATGCTTATAATCCCAGCCTTTTTTCCGGAAAAATGGAATGGGCCGATGCTTTGGCTTATTTATTTGATAGGAATTATATTATCGATTTTTGTTATCAAGGTTTTAAGATTGACCGTTTTTAAGGGCGAAACCACGCCATTTGTTATGGAACTGCCGCCTTATCGTATGCCTACGGGTAAATCCGTCTGTATTCATATGTGGCACAGAGGGTGGATGTATCTGAAAAAGGCTGGCACAATAATCCTTGGCATATCGATTATACTTTGGGCAGCGATGAGTTATCCAAAACCCAGTGAGGAGTCTTTGGCTGGTTTGAGTGCGGAGCAGGCCCAGCAAAAAAAGCTGGAACATTCTGTGATTGGAAGGATAGGGAAGGCCATAGAGCCGGCATTGAAACCACTTGGTTTTGACTGGAAAATCGGGACGGCTCTTATAGGCGCTACCGCCGCCAAAGAGGTGTTCGTATCACAATTGGCAATAGTATTTGCAGTCAGCTCACAAGAGGCGGGGGCTGATGGTGAGAAAAGTATGCAAAATTTACGGGAAAAACTGCAGGCGAACTATACGCCTTTAACCGGTTTTTGTATAATGCTGTTTTGCCTGATTTATGCGCCGTGTGTGGCAACGGTTGCGATGACAAGACAGGAGACAAATTCGTGGGGCTGGGCGCTGTTTCAATTCTTCGGCCTGACGGCTTTGGCTTATGTAGTAACTCTTATCGTTTATCAGATTGGCAGCTCTATAGCAGGTTAGAAGCGCCTATAAAAAAACGACAAGGGCCGGAATTTTCTTCATTCTTAGTCTTGAGATTTTTCATTGGTGTGGTATAGATAGGGTGATGGATGGATTTATGATTTGCTAAACTAAGGTGGAATATTATACAATGGAAGCCAATAGAGATTTCAGCTTCATCCGAACAATCAGAATGAAGCCGGAGTATATGATTAGAAGTCTTCGCGGGTGATGAAATTGCAGGCTAAGGTAAAACATGAAAACCGATAACCGGAAAAAAGGAAATCATAACAGTCAGCAAAATCACGAGGACGGACTTAAGGAATATCAGGCGAAATTCAGGGCCTTATTCGACAATGTAAGCAGCGGGGTGGCTATATATGAAACGAGAAATGAAGGCGAAGATTTTGTATTTGTCGATTTTAACCCAGCAGCCGAAGAAATTGAACATATCAAAAAAGAAGAGCTGATAGGTAAAAGCGTCGCAGAGGTCTTTCCCGGAGTCAAGGAGTTCGGTCTTCTCGAAGTTTTCCAGCGAGTTTATAAGACGGGCACGCCGGAACACCTCCCCATTTCAATATATAAAGATGAAAGGATTGCCGGCTGGCGAGAGAACTATATTTATAGATTACCGTCGGGACAGATTGTGGCGGTGTATGATGATGTAAGCGCACGTAAACGCAACGAATTAATGACCCGGATGACCGATCAGTGCTTCAAGGCCATTGCAGACTACACTTATGACTGGGAGGTCTGGGTCGGTCCGACCAGTCGAGTTCTTTGGACGAATCCAGCGATAAAACGCGTTACGGGCTATAGTATCAAAGAGCTTATGGCTATGTCAGATTATCCAATATGTCTTATTTACAAAGATGATCGAGATCGGATGGGCCGGGCCTTTCAGTCGGCACTTGAAGGAAGTACCGGAAACGATGTCGAGTTCAGGATCGAACGCAAGGATGGTAAGATAATCTGGGTAG
Source organism: uncultured Pirellulales bacterium (assembly GCA_964537355.1). Taxonomy (GTDB): domain Bacteria; phylum Planctomycetota; class Phycisphaerae; order Sedimentisphaerales; family Anaerobacaceae; genus NIOZ-UU13. Next base: position 6,755 of record CAZIAN010000149.1, read on the forward strand.
CGATTTCGTGGCAGCCTATTTACGACGACGGAGGCAATTCATTAGGACATCGCGAGAGCATTCGTGACATAACTATACGCAAAGAAGCAGAACAGGCGCTGGAAAAGGCCAAGCAAGAAAAAGAGGCGGAACTGCAAGCCCTGAAGGCTTTTCTTGGTGATGAGGACATCGAAGAGTAACAGGGGAGGATTGGAGAAGTTATCAACGCCTGAAGGTTATTAAATACATGGATTACTCGTGGGGTGATAATGAGTGCAGATACTCTTCGATATTGGTGTAACCGTCTTTGTCAAAGTCACCATTGCCATCGGAAGCATTTTGTGGATCTAAACCACTATTTAATTCCCAGTCATCGGGCATTCCATCATGATCAGTATCCACGGGTGGTGTCCCGCTCGTGAGTTTCGGATAACCGCCGACATCGTCCGGCGAATCGATGATCGAACCAGTCCCGTTCCTGACATCATTGACAATACGCCGGTCAACGGCATCCCGCTGAGGCGCTACTGCTCCGGCTTTCGCAAGCACTATGTCCAGAGCCTCAATTGGGCTGGTCGAGGTAATAGGGGGAGTTTCAAATTTGGTATGGCTGTGATTTTTTTCCGGAGCGACTCCCTCATCTCCCCAGCGGAAGCCGACAATAGCCCAATTATCCATGTTAGGGTCGGGACGATGCGGGCCAATATTGTCTTTAACAAATATTTTGGGATTACCTTCGGAGAAAAGGATTTCAAACGGTCCGGGATTTGTCGATGAGCCAGCAATAAAATAGTTCCCGATGAAGTTCAGAAATGTATTCGAGTCGTAGTCACCTATTTCGGCAGGGAGTACTCCCCAGTTGTAAATTATGTTGTTCACTATGTCGTGAGTGCCTCCCTTTGAGATAAGCGGATTGCGAAAATCGTTGTGAGCAAGAAGATTGTGATGAATCGATACGTTATATGAGCTTTCCCCTATAAGCAGACCTGCGCTGTGGGTCTTTTTGCGGTGACGGCTTCTGTTCAGGGCTTCGCTGATGATACACCACGAGATGGTAATATCGTGCGCCCCGTACCATGTGCTGACGGTTTCGTCCTCACCCCAGCTTGCCGAGACATGGTCAACCACCACATTGTAGGCATCGTCGTTTTGGCCGGCATACTTGCCAAGGATACTAATAGCGTCGTTATCTTCGGCATTGACCGGCCCTTTATTTCCCGGTCTGACGCGGATATGCCGGATAAGCACATCGTGTGTCATAATCGAAATGCCGACATTCTTGATACAGATGCCGCCACCGGGAGCGGTTTGGCCTGCGAGTGTCACAAATGGTCGAAGAATTTGCAGTTCAGATGTTAGCTCGATTGTACCAGCAACACGAAAGACAATGATGCGTGGATAGGGTTCATTGACGGCAGCACGAAGTGTTCCCGGGCCATTGTCTGCCAGTGAAGTTACTTCAATTACCCGGCCACCACGACCTGCGATGGTTTTTGTGCCAAAACCTTCAGCGCCTGGGAAAACGGGCAATCCAACCTGCGGCTCAAATGGCCTGGGCGTACTCGGATTTATTGGAGTTTTCGGCTGGAGCATTTCATTGACCATGGGAATACCAATGAACGCAATAAAGGCAGCCAACATCAATGTACCCATGACCGTAAATATCCGAGCCATAAACGGGCTCTGTTTCGCACGGAGCATTTTTACACCCAGATAAACAGCCGCGACAGGACACAGGGACATAGCAGACCATATAACAAGCGGTCCGGGGAACTTCATTAAATAAGCATCGAAGATATTAACGACTCTAAAGAGAAACAGTAGTATGAGAATCCAAAGAAGCAGCGGAATACCGAGCAGTATTAGGCCCAACTTTATATATTTCCGGGACATTTTCGTTTGATCACTCTCTAACTTTCAAAATAGACGCCACCTTTTACGAGGGCTTTTCTCAAATCTCCATAGCGGAGTTCTCGTGAGCCGCAGTTTTTAGCGGCGCAAAGAGCGGCCGCTGTGCCTGTTGCCTGGCCCTGTCCCATACAGCATACCGTATTTCTGGTGGACATATGGGGTCTATGGTCGGAGGTTATCATCATACCAGCAGCCAGAAGGTTCTCGATGCCCGCCACTCGCAGCGCTTTATATGGGATTCCATATGTTCCGCCATTCCTGACCTGGTATCGCGGTGCGCTGTCGTGGAAGCCGTACGCCATCACGTCATCGTCGAAGTGCTTACCATCAATAACATCTTCATGGGTTATATCGTAATCACATGTAATGAGTCTGCCTCGGCGGATGTTAAGTGTTGGGCTCGTCCGGGCCATGAAAGCCTTCTTGCAACCGGGGACATATTTTCTGAACAGATCCACGGTCTTGGCCTGTCGTTTTCTTACTTCAAGCTCGGCTTTGGCCATATCGTCTCGGTTGATGACACTGCCCGGGACCTTGAAATTGCACTTAATAAACATCAGATAATTATCATGAACGGTGGTTATCATCGAGGACATGCCAATCTTCCCCGCCTCCTTTTGGAACTCGCCTCCAAGACCGCCGTTGAAACGTACAACTTTGCCCGGCTCGCCGCTGCGAATACCATAAGCGAGCTGATTGGACCCGCCATAAATTCCGAGATGCGCAACATACCCATCAATATCCACATTCGCCAGGCCAATGCTGTTGCAGCAGTCATAATCGTTTGGTACCTTGTAATCCGCCCTGGCAAACGCGGCCAGGTCACCGTAGGCCGAGCAGTCCACGAAAGCCTTGGCGTAAATCGCCTCTCTTCCGGACCGACTGTCAACTATCGCACCCCTTATGCGGCTGCCATCCATAATTGCACCGGTGAGCAGTGTGTTCACAGCGATGAAGACACCGGCTTCATCGAGCATTTGCATAGTGACAAGTTTGTAAAGCTCGGTATCGATAGCCGTGCATACAGAATCATAATCATATCCTCTGACCATCTCTGCATGTCCAGAGCAGGCGCCGACCGCCATCAAGCGATCGATGATCTGCTGAGGAATTCCCCGGACCACCTGACGTTTTTTCACGCCCGGAAAGGCCTTCCACAAATTGAAGAAGCTGTGAAGGGCGGTGCCGCCTTCGGTGACCGTTCCACCGGTATAGCCTTTCCTTTCAATCAACATGGTCTTGGCGCCCTGCCGAGCGGCGGCGAGAGCCGCCACGACGCCACCTGTACCTGCACCGGCGACGACGACATCGAATTTCCTGATGGGCAGCCTTTTTGCAGGTTCCTCGTAATAGTCCCCAGACTGATTCCGGGCGCGTGCCTGGCTGTCCTTCGGAAAACCAGCCAAAACGCCCATTCCCAGTAGCATGCTATTTTTCGAAAATTCCCGACGATCCATTCCTATCTCCT
>CAZIAN010000150.1:0-10009 GCA_964537355.1 uncultured Pirellulales bacterium
TGTTACTGCGCTCGGGGAAATTGCCGTTGTTGTCGTTCGTGTACATCGCAAATATGGTCCCCCATTGTTTGAGGTTGGCCTGACAAACGACCCCCCTTGCCTGCTTCCTCACTCGCTGCAGCGAAGGCATTAATATCGCCATTAACACCGCAATGATTGCAATAACTACAAGAAGCTCTATTAATGTGAACCCTTTTGTCTTGTGCATTCTCTCCTGTCCTCCAAAGTAATTTTTTTTGTTCAAAGAACCAATCTGCACCGAAGACACAAATGCAATTATAGTTTCTGTTTATTTATCCTAACGTTGTCCCGCTTTACCCCACATAGCCACAGCAGCCCAGCGAAGGTCTTCATTGCCGGCCTGCGTGGGAGAGAAGGCTGTTGGAGGTACCTGTTTACCGAATGCGATGGTACGCGGGTCTGTCCATTTGTGATATTCACTGTGTCCGTCCGCGAAAGAAAAGGTCGAACCGTCACCATGTCGTATTGGCGGCGGGTCCCACCATGTCTCCTGCTGAACATAAACCGTCCAGCCGCCAAGAGCGGATGTTATTGTCCCGCCATCGTCAAGAAAAACTATCCTGTAGGCCGGGTTGGGAATGTTCAATCTTTTTTTGATCATCTCCGCACCCATATCGGGCCAGTCCTTACAGTTCATGGAATCAGACACAGAGTACGTCCTAAAGATGTCTTCCTGCGCGCCTGAGCGAACGATCTTTCCGACAGTCGGGCATTTGTAAATATGCAGGGTTTTAGTGTAAGGCCACATGGCTCCGTCATAAATGGCAGCTTTTTTCTGTTCCGTAGTCATACCAGAACGCCAGTCGGCCAGCACCCACGGAGTCTCATTCTGATGTATGCTGTATTCCCCCGTATCACCGTTGATGAGATTATCGTCATTCTCATCGGCATACATAATCCAGGCAAGGGTCAACTGTTTGAGATTGCTAAGGCAGGTAGAACGTTTGCCCTGTTCACGGGCCCGATTCAAAGCCGGCATCAAAATAGCCATCAATACGGCAATGATAGCTATTACTACCAAAAGTTCTATGAGTGTGAATCCTGTTTTTCTGCGCATATACATCCCTTTCCTCTTCTACGCCTAAAATCTTTTTTCAAAAAACACTCATCAGCAAATAAGACTAACCGAAAGGATTGGCCTTTTATCATGCGATAATAATTTTTCTAAAAATCCTGAAAACGTCTCATCCACTGCGGCCAATCGCTGCCCTGGACACCGCCGGCCTTTGTCCACGGACCGTTGATATCAAATGACTTATGCCATTTCAGCGTCCACAGCTCTTTCAGGCCGACTCTTCTTACCGACCAGTCCATAAAAGCAACATTCTCAAATCCCTGGTGGCGGTTGATGCAGGTACGGGCCATAAGGTTGCCCGACCAGGCCGCAAACTCGTCAGTGGCAGGTGCATGAGTCGGTAACGGCCAAAGGTCAAAACGCAGGGCCTCACTGAACCAGGGCACGTTGTTTGCACCGCGTTCACCGGCGGTCTTCCATCCTTGCGAGACAGACACACCAGATTCATAAGTATCGACGTCTCGCGGTATGAGACAGTAGCCGTTGATACCGTAGCTGCCCGCGACGCCATCCACACTAAGGTCGGCACCCGTAAAGATACCCCAGGCATTAAAGATATTGAATGTAGGCACCTGAACGCCTTGTTCGTCAATTATAGGTTTTGTGGCCGAAGGGCACATCCAAATCGGGTTCTTCTTCCAGCTCTTATTCTTTTCATCTAAGTATTTTACATACCAGTAGCCTGGGGTTCCGGGGTCAGAATCCCAGAATTTGCCGTCATTGGACTCCGTTTTCATTGCCGCAATCAGGTTCCATTGCTTGAGATTTCCCATGCAGCTTATCATTTTGCCTTGCTCTTTCACACGGCGTAATGCCGGCATTAATATCGCCATCAATACCGCGATGATAGCAATAACCACCAAAAGCTCGATTAATGTAAATCCTCGACTTCTTCGTTTGCCCATAATAACACTCCTCAAGTATTCCAACCAATGTTCCCTCTACCTTCATATTTTACGATGCGCAAAAGCGGCCTATTGTTCCGCTGTTTGAGCATTTTTTTATGCTAAATAAGCCTGATTTTATCGAACGTTTTATTATAACTTAAATTTCAATTGCCTGCAAGATTAATTTTGATTGAAAATTTAAGTAAAAATAGGGAAGTTGAATATGAGAATAACCTGTTTTTTCGCCGATATCCACGGTTTTGCTCTGCATAATACAAAATAATTCACTCTCTAATCAAGCCTGAGCAAGACTGCTGCAGCACAGGTTCGCGATGGCTATGTAATCTTCGCTGCTAAGCTGTTCGGGACGTGTTGTTGGGACAATGCCACATCGCTCGAAGATTTCGGGCCAATTTATGCGCTTGGCATTGTTGATTTTTGCAAGTTTGCCGCGAGCTAATCTGCTGCACGCACTAAGAGTCTTGCGACGATGACCCATAAACAAATTTACGGTCTCACTGAATAAGTCCATATCCTCTATACGCCTGTATTTCTCTTCCTTACGGACAAAACCGACCATCGCCGAATCAACCTGCGGTTGAGGCCAAAAAACAGTAGGCCTTAAAACTCGTATAGTCTTGATATCACCGACTGCATTCAGGAAGATACTCAACGTGCCGTAATCACCGCAACCCCGCTCAGCCGTCATTCGCTCGGCAACTTCCTTTTGGACGGTAACGTACATTGCATCAGCAGCCACAGGACCTGTAATCAGATTAAGCATTGTCGGCGAGGCGACATTGTACGGCAGATTCGCCACTAAAAGAACTCGGCCCTTATACTTTTCACGAGCCGACTCCAGCGCACTGATAACAGTTGGGCTGAGGGTGTTTTTGTTTTTAAGAACATCAGTGTTGATAAACTCGATATTGTCTGCATTCGCCAGGCTGCTTTTTGCCAGTCCGGCCAGCGTCCGGTCAAGCTCAACTGTAATAACAAAGCCCGCTTTTTCAACCAGCTCTCCGGTGAGAGAGCCCGTGCCGCAGCCGACCTCAAGCACAATATCGTTATCGTTGATATTCGCCGTTTTGACCAGCAGCCGCATCAAGTTCAGGTCTATGAGAAAATGCTGACCAAGCCGCTTATTGGGACGGACGCCTGCCGACGCAAGCAGCTCCTGGATTTGCCGTTTTGTCTGCATTGGCATTAGGTGTTCGTTGTGTTGGCATGAATAAGCTCATGAGCTTTTTTTGTCTTGGCCATTTTTATTGCGGTGCTTATGGCCGATTTCATCCCGGACGCATCGGCAATGTTCCGGCCCGTAATGTCGAAAGCCGTTCCATGAGCAGGTGAAGTTCTTATAATCGGGATACCAATCGTTATATTGACCGCCTGCCCAAAATTGAGAAGCTTAACAGGTATCATCCCCTGGTCGTGGTACATCGCAACGACGCCGTCGAATTCACCATTAACAGCCCGAAGAAAAAGTGTATCGGCAGGGAACGGGCCAAGACAGTTTATGCCCTGGTTCCGTGCTAATAAAATAGCCGGCGTTATGATACGCTTCTCTTCATCGCCGAACTGACCATCCTCACCAGCGTGCGGATTCAGCGCCGCAACTCCAATCTTAGGATTATCAAGGTCAAAGTATTCTTTCAAAGCGTCATTCAGCAAATCTATCGGCTCAAAGACACAGCCAATCGTAAACTTGTGCCTTACCTCGAAAAGGGCCTCGTGGATTGTGGCCAGCGCCAGTTTTAAAGGCCCGGCGACAAACATCATCACCTTGCGTTTGGATTTACAGCGAGCGGCCAACATCTCTGTGTGGCCCGGCCACTCGGCATCGGCCAGCTTCCAGCTTGTCTTGCTGATCGGCGCAGTCACCACCGAGTCTATCAGACCGTCTCGGGCCGCATCAATAGCATCGAGGCAGAACCTTACAGATGCCTCGCCCGCCGCTTTGCTCGGGCCTTTCACCCACGAAGGAACGGAATATTCGTCGTAATCGGCTACGACAACTTTATACGGATATTCCCGGCTGATTTTTTCGTGCTGATGCCGGCCCCAGAACGGCTCAATCTCCGCCGCGTCCGCCGCATAACAAAGCTGCTCGTTCATACCGAAGATAATAAATTTCGCAGCACGCCGGATATTGGGATCGGCTAAAGCCTTAACGATAATCTCCGGACCGATACCCGCCGGATCACCCATCGTAATACCGATAACCGGCTGTTCTGATATCGAATTATTGCCGTTAATTTTCATAATATTTTTCTTATGTGCAGTATCGGGCTTGTGTTGCTCGTCATGTGATGCTTAAAATCCTAATCCTTTAAGTTTTTCGGCTGTTAGCGGCTCGGTCTGTGGTAAAATCTTTTCAAGTTGCCTTTTTATCGTCTTTACAATTATGTCAGTTTCAATATTTACTTTATCACCGATTTTTACTTTACTTAGAATAGTTTTGTTCAGCGTCTCCGGTATCAAAGCGACGCTGAAGCTGTTCTTCTCGATACATGATATCGTCAAAGAAATTCCATCGACGGCAACTGAGCCTTTGACCACCATCGAATCGAGTAATTCGGCTTCTGCGGCAAATTTCATCTCGGCAAACTTTCCCTGCTTGTCGATTGCTTTAACTGTTGCCGCTCCGTCGATATGGCCCTGAACAAAGTGCCCGCCGAATCGGTCCGTGGCCTTTACCGCGCGTTCGATATTGACCTCCGACGAAGGGCTTAATTTATCCAGAGTCGATTTCGATAATGTTTCGTCGCTAACATCAAAAACCGCAGCGCTGCCTTCGAATTTGGTTATAGTCAGACATACTCCGTTTACAGCTATGCTGTCTCCGATTTTGCACTCGTTGGCAAGATTACCTAAATCTACATTAAGAAGCATCGCCCCGCCGCCCCGGCGAACCGACTTTACCTTGCAAACCGTTTCTATAAGTCCTGTAAACATCTGTGATTTATTATTTAGTAATGACTATTGTAAAAATAAAATTTAATGCTAAAATCAATTATAAATAATCATTAATCATTAATCAATAAACATTGTCGCAAAGGGGTGGGATAATTATGAATACGTTTTGGCTTAAAATAATGGGTCTGGCCGTATTGGCTGTGGTCGTGATTATCGTGATAAGTGTTTTCACGTCCGGGACCGATTCGCAACCCCCACAACCGGAACCTAAAAAACCTCAAAAGACCTTTTACGACCAGGCCGATGAAGACAAGCAAAAATTTTTGGCAAAACCACAGGCTCTGGTTTCTCAAACTCAAACACCCGCCGCCGAACAAGCCCCGCCGATAGAGAACCAAACAGTCGCTCAGTCTGTTCCACAGACCATAGAGCCGCCCAAACCGGCACAGCCGGTGGTGGTGTATTTCAAGGAGCTTGGCGAGATAGATCAAATAGAGGCCGAGAGACTCCTGAATGTGGCGGTCCCCGACCGCAGCATAGGCAGGTTACCGATTACCGGTTTTAAGCTTATGGTTGACAGTTGCCGGACAATGATTCGGAAATGGCCTGAGAGCTGGTTTGCCTACAGAGCCAAACAGATGCTCGCCGATTTACCGGAAAGATATCAGAAACGCTACAAGGTCACCGAAGAGGAAAAAGACCTCAGCATGTTCGCCGAACAAAGACCTGGAACAAAACCTTTCACGATCAAGGAGGATCCCCGTTAAATGGCTGCAATTGTATCTACCGCTAATATACCTGTGATTTCGATAACCGCTGACTGCCTGCCCGAGGCATGGGAGAAGGCGGTCCTGGCTGTCTGGGACAATGGTTTCGAGGTCAAAACCCAGTACGATAAATCCGAAGACCCCCCGAGCAGGGACGCTACTGTTATGATTACCGTTAACGAGCCGTTCAGCGAGCCGAGAATTCACAAGAACTTCCCCGGCGGGCCTGAGGAGCTTGAGTCGTATCGGCAGGAAGTGGTCAACGGAATCCACGACCATTGGATTGACCCTGCCGCGGGCAAGTGGACCTACACTTATCACGAAAGGTTGTTTGCGTACTGTCCGGTCGAAGACATACGCGATGCCGATTCACCCAAGCCGTTCAGGAAAGTGGACCAGATACAGTATATTATCGATTTTCTTTCGCAGACCGGCCACGGCCGCAGGGCCCAGGCGATAACATGGATGCCAACGGCTGACCCGGTAACGGACGACCCGCCCTGCCTTCAGAGAATATGGTGCCGGCTTCTCGAAAACGAAGCGGGCGGCCTTTCGCTCAATATGAACACCCACTGGCGCAGCCGAGACCTCTACAAGGCGTGGTTCATGAATGTCTATGCCCTGACCGACCTTCAAAAAATAATCGCCGAAGGTATTGCCGACAAAAAAGGCGTGCCTGTGAAAGTGGGCAGATACGTTGATATAAGCGATTCACTGCATATATACGGCAGTTATTTTGATGAGGTGGCGCCGGAAATTGAAAAGATGCGGCAAAGCTCATTCCGCGAGCGGGCATGGGAAACCACACACCCGGCCTTTGAAATGATGACTTTGGAAGCAAGGGAAAAATTAGCACAGGACCCCGACTGGTACGCCAAAGCTAAAGGGTAAAATTGAAAGATATTGCCGCGGCTAACCGTAAAAGGTCTTGAAATAAACGGAGGAAGGATACACAATATAATATTTGTGATAAGAAAGGTGAAAAATGGTTCTGATTGTTAACGGTGAAAAAATTGAAGACTCGGCTATAAAGCAGGAAGCTGAACGCTTAAGGCCGGATTACGAACGAGTGTTTCCAGACCTGGACCCCAAAGACAGGGAAGCCCAACTCTTTGACTGGTCAAAGGAGAATGTGATTGAAAGAGTACTAATCAATCAGGAGGCAAAAAAGAACAATGAAAAAATTCCCCCCGACCAGATCGACTCCGCCCTGGCAAAGATAAAAGAGCAATACACCGACCCGAAAGAGCTCTACAAAGCACTTGGCGTCGAGGATGACGCCGGTATCAAAGACCAGATCGAGATGCAGATGAGGGTCGAGCAGAGGCTAAACGAAGTATGCAAAGATTTACCCGACCCGCCCAAGGCCGATATCCAGGGATACTACGAGGAAAATGCCGAGCAGTTTAAGGCCGGAGAGTCTGCCAGGGTGGCCCATATAGTAAAATATGTTAACTGGCAGACGGATGAAGAAACCGCTTATAACGCGATAAAAGAAGCACACGATGAATTGAAAAACGGCGCCGCCTTCGAGGTGGTGGTTGATAAACATACCGATTGCGCCGACAGCGGCGGCGACCTGGGCTATGTTGTGAAGGGCCAGATGGTCGAGGAGTTTGAGGACGTAATTTTTAATCTGGGCGCCGGAGATGTCAGCGACGTCTTTCGCACCCGTTTCGGTTTTCATATAGCCAAGGTGTACGACAGAAAAGCCGCCGCCGTAGCCGAGCTTAAAGAAGTAAAGGACCAGATAATCGGCGCCCTCCAGGAACAAATGCGGAGCAAAGCCATCGACGACTTTATTGATACCCTGAAAGAAAAAGCCAAAATCGAAGATGCCTGAGCGGGCTTATTATAGGGCATAACAGGCAATTGAAGGCGTAAATTATAGGTCTATAAGGAAAATGTGATTTTTTTTCTAAGTTTTTTCCTGACAACAGTCGTTTTTTTAGCCCTTATTTTTATGTGCATCCGGTTTTATCGGGCTGATGAAATAAAACCAAAAATGCCGCTGCCTTGATTTGCCTTTTAAGATTTTTATAGTAAACTTTAAATGTAAAGGGAAGGAAAGAGCAAAATTAATGCTAATGAAGTTATTCACATGAAGTGAAGACTTTATCCCAGACCTAAGGGGGGTGCATATAAGTTTCTTTCCGAGTTGGCCTCTGCGTGTTCTGCGCAGAGGCTTTTTTTATGCGTTAAAATTCGCTCAACGAGTAAATCACAATCTTTTGTACCGGCAACTTTCACATTGATAAATTCACGGGACCGGGCATCACTTATTAAAGACATGAGACCAAACATGAATCTTACTCGAAGATATTCTTCTATTTTAGGGCTTCCGATTTTGCCGCAGGCCAGAAAACCGCATCGCCATTGTCCAGCCAATTCTTGATTCTGCCCTTTGAGTCCCTGCTGTATTCCCCGCCTTCATCGGTAAAATTAGGGCCGACGCTGTAGAGGATGAAGTCGTCATCAGTTTTTCTGTAAACCAGCGGCTTATCACTGAAAGAGTCCATCGGCAACTGCTTAAGATAGCCGGCGGTTATGAGCTGCTCTAAATCTTCAGGGAAAGAACCTTTATCCTTGCTGTACCGTAGAATCGCAAGAACAGCAACAGTTGCATAAACTTCGGTTTTATTTCGATATGCTATTTGGTTTACCCTGGCCAGGGGAGGGGCCAGGATTTGCAGAAATACATTACCCTCAATGATTTTCAAAGCTTCTTTCTCGGCATCGATTCCCTCGGCTTTAATCTGACACGGCGTTTTAAGATATAACTTTGTCCAAAAATCATAAAAACAGTCGGCTGTTTTCCTGGTTTTTTCCTTATCCGGATGAGCAAATAAAACCTTTACAGCCCTCGGCCACTGCTGTGGAGAAAATATCGTCTCAACATCCATCACATCGTTTTGATAATCACTTGTCAGAGAACTTATCCTTGAAAGATATAAATGGCCGCCACCAAAGCGGTCTTCAGTAAAACATCGCTGGATTTCATCATAGATGCACAGTTTTTCCGCTTTTAAACTTGGTACGAAATTTTCTCCGGCGATAATCTGCTCAAAGCTATCCTGAAGGTCCGCCAATATTGTAGATTCAATTTCATACTCACCTAAAATATCCCGAATAGTTTGAACAGATAATGCTTCAATACCAATTCCCACAAGCTGCTCAATCAAAATTTTGTCCCCTTTTAAATGCTGGCCAAAGCGGTAAAAGAATTTCACATCGTCAGAAGCATCTTGATATCTGCCTTGTTCGGCACGAAGCCATGCGCGCAATCGCAGATTAAATGCAAACCTGCGAAAATCGGAAAGATTCGGCAAAAGAACTCCGAGCATTACGTCAGGATTGTCGTCTCCGGATTTATATGTTCGCCAGTAATATGGCCTTCGCGAACCTTCGATAATAAGCTCCAGAGCATCATTGTGCTCCTGGAGCCATCTTTCAGCTATTCTTCTTTGCCCAACCGTAAGCTCATTATATTTCTTTCCCATGAACCGCAAGAGCACCCCGGAGACTTCATCCTGGATGTTTTGCCTTTCCTCCTGTAAATTCAAACGGTTACTATTTGAAAAGAATTCATCAATTTTGCCGGCCACCTCTTTAGCTCGCCCTTGGTCTTTCTCATCAACAACTGCCTGGTGGTTTTTAGCAAAGAAAAGAAGAAAGTCATCTGATGTCTCTTTAGACAATTCAACCGCCTTGATATACAATGGAGCTGCATTGAGAGATTCATCGGCTGGGGGCCTGACAATTTTATTAAACTCGGCAACATAGTTTGTGGTAATAACAGGTTTGCCGGAAATGAACCATACAATATAGAAGATTAAACACAAAATCAGAACGCCAATAACTTGAAACGTTCTTGCAACGACTGTTCGCCATAAAGGCCGGCAGCGTTTCTTGGCCCGGCGTAATAGAGCAGCTAATAATTTTACATCACCAAATTCTTCTATTAACTGACGGGCCATCTGCTGTTTTTGCTCATCGTCTGTACATTCTTTAAGCTCTTCTTCGAAATCCGATGCCAGCTCCGCCAGTACATCAGCTCGCACCTGCTTGCGGTAACGCATCTTTTTAATCACTGATTTTATATACTCACCGGCACATCTGGGAAGGTGGCGTAAATCGACCTGAGATAATTTTTTTTTCATAATAGGCACCTCTTTTTTATCTCTATAATCAAGGCGATAACTACATCCTAAGCTAAGGCTGTCTCACCGCTGAAAATAAAGTCAAGGCCTGTCCGTAACTCACGAAGCTGTTCTTTTTGTTGAGCTAATTGGGTTTTGCCCTTGCTCGTAATAGAGTAATATCGTTTGGGTCGCTCGGAG
>CAZIAN010000151.1:0-3976 GCA_964537355.1 uncultured Pirellulales bacterium
TCCATATCGCTTCGCGTTTTCTGCTTATTTGCTCTTCGAAACAAGACCGAACTGCAGCTACGCGTAAAACTCTGAAAGAGGTTAGTCTGCCTATTTTTTTATCCAGCCTCACCACTGCGGTGGGATTCGGCTCTTTGATGATCTCCGACATGCAGCCTGTCGTTGACTTCGGAATTTTCGCGGCGATTGGAATTGCTTTGTCGTTAGTGGTAAATCTCCTTGTTGTTCCGGGTTTACTTTTATTGTTGCCGTTTCGCATTGCAAACGTCCGCTCAACCTCAACGCATTGGACTAGTCGGATATCGGCTCGGATGGCCGAGAAGAAAATGATTGTCCTGGGAATATCAGGGATATTGTTGATACTATGTGTAAGCTGGACAACACAGGCCCGTGTGGAATCAAATGTGCTGAAATTTTTCCCTGAGACATCGAGAATAAGTCGTGATTACAAATTCGTCGGGGAAAATTTAACAGGCTTGTACACAGTCGAAATCGAATTTGTCACGCCGACACAGAACGTCAGACAAATGTTCAAAGATATGGAACGAATTTCTCAACAGCTTTACAATGAATCCCAGGTCGCCAAGGTCATTCACGCCGGCTCGATTGCTTCTTTTATAAAAAGCATTCATCGCCCTGCATTTTTAAGCCCCAGCCAGACGCGGAAAAATCCTCTCAATACACTGATGAGCCATTATCAAATCAGAAAGCAACAGCAGACTAATTTACGTATGTCGGTTTTTATACGGGCAATGTCAAGCAATCAGTTTTATGACCTTATAGAACGCATTCATGTACTGTTGGCTCAAAATCTCGATGATCAAACTAAATATACCGTCACGGGGGTGGTCCCTTTGCTCAATGCCGCCCAGCAGTCGCTAATCAACACGCAGATCAAAAGCTTCAGCATTGCACTGGCGGTTGTGCTGCTGCTTATCGGGCTCTTCATGAAATCTCTTCGAGCATTAGCAGCCGCAATTTTGCCGAACATTCTGCCTATCTTTGCATTGTTCGGTATTATGGTCCTTACGGACATTCCCATCGACGCTGCCACTGTGATGATCGCCAGTGTGGCCATCGGTATCGCCGCAGACGATACGATTCATTTTCTCTCACATTTTCGAATACATCGACTAAGCGGCGAGCAAATCGTTCCTGCGATTCGCACAACTTTTGCAGAGATTGGCCCTGCGGTCACTTTAACCTCGGTTGTGGCAACGGCTGGTTTTTTGATTTTGTATATGTCACAATTTAAGCCGGTCCGATACTTTGGTTTGCTGGCCGCTATAACGATGGTTACTGCCTGGTTGGGTGATGTACTTGTCCTGCCGGCCTGTGCGGCAATCCTGAATTTATGGAAACCACATTCAAAGGAGGGTTCCGCCAATGAATGATTCGGTAAATCAGAGGCTGCGGCATGTTTTAGATATTCATTTTGATTATAAAACAGGAAGTCCATACTGGCTTGAAAAGCAGAAACACCTCGGCCTAAATGTCCGAAAAGAGATTCACACTATCGACGATCTGCCTCGACTGGGCGCAATGGATGAAAATGCTCTTGCGAACAGACCCATTGAAGATTTTATTCCCAGGCAATTTTCAAATTACACAGAATATATTATCGCTGAAACAGCCGGGACCCTTGGACGGCCGAAATCAGCCGTACATCGTCTTGATGAATTTCACTCGGCATTTGTTGAGCCTTTTATCAAAGCAGCCAAAAGATGCAATTTCCCGGAAGGTGGCCATTGGCTTTTCATCGGTCCAACCGGTCCGCATATCATTGGCCAGGCCGCGCAGACTTGTGCCCGAGCCGTGGGCTCTGGAGACATATTCCGGGTTGACTTTGACCCAAGATGGGCCAAAGCACTTTTGCCCGGCAGTTTTGCTGCTAAAAGATACCTGCGGCACATTGAGCGGCAGGCACAAGATATTCTTGAGATCCAGAATATCGTGGTAATCTTTTCCACTCCGGCCGTATTGGAAAATCTTTCGGAAAACCTTACCCTCGAACAAAGACAGGAAATTCTGGGAATTCATCTGGGAGGTATGGCTGCAAGCCATGAATTCATGGGTAAAATGGCCGATTCGTTTCCAAAAGCTGTTATCCTGTCCGGGTATGGAAATACCCTCTTTGGGATGATGCCGCAACTGCATTATGATAGCCGGACTGGATTTGAATATTTCCCAATGGGAAATCGATTAGTAGCCCAGGTCATTCAGGAGTCGGAAGATGCATTTGAAGTGAGCCTTGCAAAAACCGCCGAGTATGAACAGCGAGGCCGGATTGTAATGCATCGTCTTGATGAGTTTCAATTGATTCTCAACATGGTCGAGAGAGATACGGCGATTCGGATTCCCCCGCCAGTGAACAGCAAAGATAATGGTTTTATTCTGGACGGCATCCGAGACCCAAAGTCGGTAGTAAACGAAGTTACAAAAGTGTCATCGGGACTTTATTGATGCAGACAACTACAATTACTGAACAAATCAGCTTTTCGAGCGGCCCTTTAAGGCTGTCGGGAATTTTGACTTATCCGAGTGACCGGGAACCCGAAAGGTCCGTTCTTCTTTGCTCGCCGCACCCGCATTTCGCCGGGGACATGGAAAATAATGTTATTCAGTATCTGGCGGACTACTTTGCCAAAGATTCCGTTACTCTTCGTTTCGATTATCGGGGCGTAGGAAAAAGCGGGATTGACATACCTTCAGGAACAAGTGTTTTTGATTACTGGCAGCAGGTAGAAGACAATATGGATTATCGCGATGCGCTGGTAGATGTTCAATCCGCGGCCAAAGAACTTCAGGAAACTACTCAGGGCCTTCCCTGTATAGTCGTTGGGTACTCTTTCGGCGTGGCAACAGGTTTTCAATACGGTATCAACACCGAGCCTGTATCCGTTCTAATCGGAATAGCCCCACCAATTGGAAAGGTGGATTTTGATTTTCTTAACTCGTGCGTGAAACCCTGTCTTATAATAAGCGGAAAAGATGATTTCATTTATACCACGGACCAGCTTGAGAAATTCAGCCTGTCATACAAAACCCGCACAACAATAGAAATATGGGAAAACAGCGACCATTTTTTTCGTGAAGAAGAAGAAAAACTTGCAATAGCAATCGAAAGTTTTGTCTTTGAAAAGCTTAATGGAACTGGAAAGGGATAGAAGATGCAATCGAAAACCAAGCCCGAACTGCTTGCACCGGCCGGAACTCTTGAGGCTGTCGAAGCAGTGCTCGATGCCGGAGCCGACGCCGTTTATGTCGGCGGCAAACATTTGAATATGAGGCAACACCGTCAAAGTTACAATTTGACCGAAGAAGACCTCGCAAAGGCGATTCTATACGCACATGAGAACGGTAAGAAATTGTATTTCACATTGAACAGCCTGGTCAGGGATTCGCAGCTTACATCGCTTCGAAATATCCTGAAGACATTAGGGCAGATTGGTCCCGATGCAATAATTGTGCAGGATTTGGGGGTTGCTTCATTAGCAAGAGAAACCTGTGTCCAAATACCACTGCATGCCAGCACCATGATGAACGTGCACAATCTTGAAACGGCTATGACACTGAAAATGATGGGTTTTAAGCGGATTATTGTCTCGCGGGATATTTCAATCTATGAAATACGTCGAATCGCCGAACAGTCCGGTATGGAAATAGAGTATTTCATTCACGGAGATATGTGCATCACGCAGAGTTCCCTGTGTTACCTGAGCGGAATCATGTTTTCTGAAAGCTCCAACTGCGGTCGTTGTATGAAACCTTGTCGATGGAACTGGAAGCTGACTGATAGTAAGGGAAACATCGAATTGACCGGGCCCACGGAAGGCTATTTGCTGGCCCGAAAGGATTTGTGCCTTTTCCAGCATATTCCGGCTTTGATTCAGAACAGAATTGTCTCTTTTAAGATAGAGGGGCGAATGCGGACTGCTGAATTCACAATTGAAATGGTCCGGATATATCGCCGGGC
>CAZIAN010000151.1:4076-9999 GCA_964537355.1 uncultured Pirellulales bacterium
GGAGTCTTTGCCTGATTTAATTGCACACGTATCGGATAAATCTGCCGCCGAAGCTGCCCTGGATAATGTAGCCGACGCAGTCTATCTGAACAGCCAGGGATATATCCATCATTCCGGAAAAATGGATGATACCTGGATAAAGGAATTTTCCGGCCGCGCCGCATCGCAGAGCGCACGAGTTGCATTGATGATGCCTTATGTCACTGATGAACGTGACATGATTGAATGGAAAGACCGGCTCACAAAAGTTCGCAGCATTAGAAATCTCGCAATCGGTGTTTCCAACCTGGGAAGCCTCAGCATGGTTAAGAACCTCGGATTCAAAGAGATTATCGCTGACTTTCCTATGAATATATTTAACAGCGTTTCAGTCGATGAACTCTCCACGCTCGGAGCCACCAGAGTTACGGCCTCGACTGAATTATCAATGAAGGACCTTTTGGATTTTGTTGAGAAATGCCGCCTGCCCGTTGACATAATTGCTCAGGGCTCTGTGCTTGCCATGCTGATGGAACATTGTGTTATCGCTTCATCATCGGGAGCATCGCCAAAGGATATCTGTCCCATGCATTGCAAAAAAGACCGATTTGCTATGCAGGATGTGCAGGGTCAGTCCTTTCCTTTAATTTGCGACCGCCGGTGCAGGAACTATTTATTCACCTCAACCGACATTTGCGTTCTGCCCCGGCTGCATCTTCTGTCAAAGGCTAATATTTCCGGCATCCGAATCGAAGCCCAGCTTGATAATCCGCAGACGGTCGGGCAAATCGTTTCTATTTATCGAAACGCACTGGATTCAATTCGAAATGGACAATATTTTGAAATATCACAGAACGTCGAGTCTTTGGAGGAGGCGACTGGAAGAAAAATGAGTGACGGAGCATTGAAAAGTTTAATCGATATTGAGGAGCTGGAACGTGCCTGAAAACAAAACGCCGGGGCCGAAAACAATTATTGAAAAGAAAAAAAAGTATCTGATTCCCTGTGTATATCATTTTTATAAAAATCCTCCCCACATTATACGGGGACAGGGGTTGTATCTTTACGACTCGCAGGGGCGGCAATACATGGATTTTTACTCTGGTGTCAGCGTTAATGCCCTTGGACATTGTCATCCTGAAATTACGGACGCTATTTGCAGACAGGTAAAAACTCTGCAGCATACCACCACGATTTATCTGACCGAACCAATAGTTAATCTGGCCGAACAAGTAGCGCAAATCCTTCCGGGCAAATTATGCAGGACGTTTTTCTGCTGCAGCGGCTCGGAAGCCAATGAAGGCGCCGCATTGCTGGCGACCCTTTATACAGGGCGCAGCGAATTTCTTGCTTTACAAAATGGTTTACATGGCCGGACGAAATTAGGCATGAGTTTAACGGGGCTTTCGTTCTGGCGAACGGATCCAAATCCTGTTGGAGGTATCACACATATACCCGCCCCGACCTGTTATCGATGTCCTTTTGGACAATCTTACGGTCAATGTCAGTTCCAGTGCATCCAGGCAGCCGAACAGGCCATCCTCACTTCGACCAGCGGCAAACCGGCGGCTATGTTCGTAGAGCCGATTCAGGGCAATGGTGGGATTCAAGTGCCGCCCGCCGAATATTATCCCAAATTACGTCAGGTATTGGACAAATACCAAATGCTTTTGATTGCCGATGAAGTTCAGACCGGATTCGGTAGAACCGGGGGCATGTTCGCCATGGATCACTGGGACGTAATACCGGATATTATTACGGGAGGAAAAGCCTTGGGAGGAGGAACACCCGTCGGCTTTTTCTCTACCACTGAAGAAATCGCTCAATGCTATACACGCCCTGGCGCATCGACTTTCGGCGGCAATCCGGTCACTGCAACAGCGGCTCTTGCATTTTTGAACGTTCTGCAACGTGATGGATTGGTGAATCGCTCGCAGAAACTGGGACGGCAGCTCCTGAAAAGCCTGCAAACCGTCTTAGGAAAACATCCCTTTGTGGCCGATATAAGGGGTAAGGGATTGATGGTGGGTGTAGAATTGATGGCAAGTAAAACAATCGACGCACCGACGATGACCGATACGGTGCTGGAGAATATGAAGGATTCAGGATTTCTGCTGGGCAAGACCGGTCCGAGACGTAATGTGCTGACATTCATGCCTCCTCTGATTGTAGAAGAGCAGCAGATTCATCAGGTTGTAAATGAGCTTGGAACAGTATTGGATGTTATTCAATAAAAACCACGTATGGATTGCAATACTGTTGTGCGCTCTGATACTGATCGGGTGCAAATCTTTCGACTATCTGACAAAGATCGAAAATACCTTTCCTGTTGCCGAAACCTGTGGTGATTGTCATATTGACATTTATAAGGAATGGTCTCAGTCGGCACATGCCCGGGCGTTTCTAAGTCCCGATTTTACGGCAATCACACAACAGGGATCATTGGCGGATTGCGTTGCCTGTCACACTCCTGAACCGCAGCTTACGCTGGCAGCTCCGCTTCCTCGCACAATCTCCCTTAAAGATGGAGTAACATGTACCACCTGTCACCTGGCAGACGGCAAAATGCTCGGACCCGTTCAGCCGACGGGGGCTGTTCACCCGCACCCAATCGAAGTAGCCCAAAACCGATTTACGGAAGCCGCTTTTTGCGGCCGATGTCATGAAGGAACATATCAGCAATGGCAGGAAACATCAGTCAAGCCCAGGCAAACTTGTCAACAGTGTCATATGCCTGCCGTGGTTCGTAAGGTAACGCAATCAAAGGGCGGTATATCAAAACTGATTGTATCCATGGAAAAGCAAATAGCCCTGCGAAAACACACCTTTATGATTTATCCTCAATCCGAGGACCAGGAGACATTTGAGCTTCATACGGATATCGAAGAGAACCATATCACAGTGGAGCTTCTCAATCGTCTGCCTCATTCTTTCCCGACAGGGAATTTCGGAGTCCAGATCGGGGTCATGCTGGCTCAATTCATTGACGCTGATAATAATGAGCTTCAAAACAACAGGTACGAATTTGTTCAGGAGCTAAAAACAAATTTACCTTCGGGCCAGTCGAAGAAATGGACATGGGATATTCCTCAGTCGGCGGCTAAAATGAAAATCCAACTGCTCCGTCATGGTTGTTCCATAGAAAAGCAGGTAGAACTTCTCAATCGGGAGGTGTCCCTGCCATGACGCAACAGAAATATCGCCGCTTTGCACCCGCTGAAGTCGTGCTTCATGCATTGCAAGCCATTATTTATATTACGCTATTTGTCACAGGTGTTATTCTTCTGCTGCAGCGCACCATCCAAACTGACTGGATATCTCCGATGTCACTTTCCATACTGCACCGAATCTTTGGAATTGTTCTTATACTTTTTCTGCTGCAGGTGTTTTTTCTCAGCCTGATTGCCCCATCATTCCGGATTCTGTGGGGCACCATTGCCGAATCTTTAAAATGGAAATTAAGTGATCTAATCTGGCTGATTAAAGCCCCCTTACATTTTCTTTTCCACCGGATTAGCCTCCCTCCTTCCGGAAAATTCAATCCCGGCCAGAAATTAAATATTCTTGTCGTCCTAAGCACCGTAACAGGACTATGTTTATCAGGCATCTGGATGTTTGCCGTACCCGGCGCACTCCTTGCCTGGTATATCCATATCGCATGTTTTATTTTTGGTTCGATGTTGTTTGCTATTCATCTTTATCTGTCTCTTATCAACCCTCCGACCAGCAAGTCTATTACAGGTATGATAACGGGATTTGTTCCATTGCAATATATTAGTGAGCATCACCCGCATTGTCTTAATGAGCCGGTCCAGGAAAAACATCACGTCCACCTTCATCGATTGCCTGCGGTCTTGCTGGGAATCGCTGTCTTAATTGTCCTGCTGTCAGGGATCTACGCTTTTGGACACGATCGATTTACACTTCAAGTACGTAAATGGGCACAATCCCATGGGATGCTGTCGTTAATGCCGGGCCCTTTGACGTCGAGCCATGCAGAAGCAACCACAGAACGGCAATGTATGAAATGTCATAATTTTAAGAGCCGCCCTGCTTCCGAGAAATGTATCGAATGCCACAAAATTATAGCCGAGAGAATTCAGGACAGCTCAGGCTATCATGGAAAACTTACCGGCCCCTGTATCGACTGCCACACGGAACACCATGGACTGGACGCAGATATCCGTTCACTGGACAAAGCGTCATTCAACCATCTACAGACCAATTTCCACCTGTCCGAAAAACACGCAACTCTGGCCTGTGAAAAATGTCATAAAGTTCAGCCGCCTGATTCGTCAATGTCAAATACGACGGCAAAAATTCACTACATAGGCCTCACTTATGAAACATGTCTGGCATGTCACAAGAACGTTCATCAGGACGCTCGAACTCAAGAATGCCTGAAATGTCATATAAGCAATAGCTGGCAAAGAGAAGATTTGACATTTGACCATAACCGTGACAGTCGGTTCGTCCTTCGTGGAAAACACATTACCCTCGCCTGCGAAAAATGCCATAACACCTCAAGCGATTCGGGTGGCAAATTATTCAGACTATATGATATTGGTTTGGAATGCAAAGATTGTCACGCAGACCCGCATGACGCCCAGTTTGAACAGAAATGCGATGAATGTCATTCCGAGCTCGATTGGAAAGGTCAATGGAATAAAGCATTTCATACGGCGGACTCCAAATTTCCCTTAAATGGCAAGCATGCTGCTCTGACTTGTGATAAATGCCATATCCCTGCCAAAAATGATGTTAAACTTGCCTCCGCTAAATTCATCGGACTCGACACAAAATGCTTGTCATGTCACGAGGATCCTCACAATGCCCAGATGAGCCATTCCTGTTCAACCTGCCACTCTGAGCAAGGCTGGAAAGGTATGTACCTGCTTTTTTCGCATAACAAGCATTCAGTGTTTAAGCTGGATTCACTTCATGCCGGGTTCTCCTGCGATGCCTGTCATACAAATACTCCGCAAACAACACGTTATCGCCCTCTTGACAAGCATTGTGAATTATGCCACAACGCTCAAACGCTGGCTATGCAGGGCATAACGCCTCCGAAACAGAAGCTCTTCGAGTCTGACCCTCATTGGGGCAGGCTCGCTTGTATTGACTGCCATAATGTGAATATAAAACATCAATCCGCTGACAGTTATGCTGACCGCTGTATCTCATGTCATAATACCCATTACGGAAAACTCTTTTATGACTGGTCGAGAATATTCCATGAATACAATTCAAAAGCTGCCGGCTTACTTGAGAATGATATAACTCAACAACTCGATAGAGTCGGATTTCATAATCTCCAAATGGCGGCACCCATGTGGAAGGACGCAATAAAAAACGGCGCAAAACAAACTGATTCCGGAACAAAATAACTCTATGTCCTGTGCCGATAAATTGTTATCAAATTCTATTAATTTCGAGGCATTAAACATCTTTTTTGCTAAAAATACGTGTTTTAAACTATTTTCAGCAAAAATCAGATTTAATGTCCATCTCGGTGACGCTCATTAAAAAGAACCGACATCATCTCAAGCTGCCAGCTCTTTAAACAAATGAGATGGTATGTGGCATACAGACACCTATGTATTTCATCTTTTCATGGATTTCATGAGGATCCGGCCAAGATCGATCGACGGTTTGAGACGTGCGGGCAAAACGAAATCGGCTTTCGTTATTTTAAAGGAGCCCCGGCTGGTACAGTCATGATTGGAGAGCACCCGGAAACTGAGGTTTTTACAGAACACTTTGGCTGGCCAGACTCTGTAATACATGTTCCATTTGACTCACCGGACATCACTGACATCCTCGCAGAGCTTGATTCGGAGCCGGAGCGGATAGAGCCGCAGCCCGAAAGAACAATATTGTCCAATCAACTCTACGCCATGACTGGGCCTATCGATGGAGTATTATTTTGAACATAGCTGGCCTT
>CAZIAN010000152.1:0-9993 GCA_964537355.1 uncultured Pirellulales bacterium
AACTGCAGTGTTTCGCTTAGCCGCTCTATACCACGATGGTTATAAGATATCCTAACATCTATATCGGTTACGATTTCACCATCAACGGTAAGCTGAAAATATTCCATCTCTTCCTGCAGCGGGTGAAACGGGCCGACTGCAAGAATCGGTTTATTGAGACTTTTTTTCATCTTTTGAAATCTTTCCTTAAAGGATAAACACCCTCTGGCCAATCATCAGCCAAAATCAATCTTCTCATATTAGGATGATTTTTAATTTCGATTCCCAATATGTCATGTATTTCTCTTTCTATCCACTCCGCAGCGGGTATGAGCGGGGTAATAGATTCTATCGACGGATTTTCGCGGTCCCGGATAAAGGCTTTCACGGTAACAAAACAGCCTGTTTCGTCATTTGAATAATGATAAAGAATTTCAAAACAATCTTCAGAATCAATCCCCGTAGCAATAACAAATCTTAACGCCAGGTCTTGAAATAAGAATTTACTGACGGCACAACTGTTTTCGGCTTCACATAAAAGAAAGATTCTGCTGTCCATCGTTTGCTCAATATTGATGAGCTTATCTTTTATTTCCGACAACCTGTTATTTAATTCTTCCTGGTTCATTTTCTTATCCTGTTACAAAATCGACAGCGCCTTTACCACGCCGGATATCATGGCTTCCGGCTTCGGTGGACAACCCGGTACATAAGCTATAATTGCATTGGGATCAACTTCTCTGATTATCTTATCCACCGGCCCAACCACATGGTAGGCACCGTTAAATACTCCCGTGTGATTAGCGCAAGCCCCCATACAGAAGACTACGCAGGGTTTTGAAACCTGCCGATATACCTCACGCAATCTCGGTGCCGCCTGGGCGGTTACCACGCCGGTTACCAGCAGAGCATCGGCATGTCGCGGTGAGCCTACCAACTTGATACCTAATCTTTCAACATCATATCTCGGCGTCAGTAAATTGACTATCTCGATATCGCAATTGTTACATGCACCGGTATTAACGTGAAAGACCCATACCGATTTTTTTAATGACCATATTTTCCAACTCATAAACTCACCTTACAGCCAGTTGATGTGATAACAATGACCTATTGATGCAAGTACAATAGCTATAGCTAAAGCAATCCCGCAATACACCCAGAAGAACTTCATCGCCTGGTCAATCCGAACACGAGGATTTGTATTTTTTATCAGGATTATCAGGACCAGGACCAAAACATATTTGCCGATACCCCATACCAACGGCCATCCTGTAGTACCGAATCCACCGAGAAACACCATAACCAAAAACAGCGGCAGAGCCACAAGCATCATCGCCTGCATAATCTTCCAAATCGCAAGCAATGGGCCGGAATATTCCATAATTAAGCCGCTGGCAATTTCAGTTTCCGACTCAGCTATATCGAACGGAACAAATCCGAGTTTTGCCTGAACACACAATAATGAAACGAGAAAAGCCAACATTCCGGAGATACTAAGGGCAGGTGTGAATTCAGCAATCTTAAATAAACTTATCTGGCCGCCGGTTTTTATTATTACTATGATGAAGGCCAAAACAAGCGGCAGTTCATAGCCCATCACAAGCTTCATCTCCCTGCTTGTGCCGATTGTCGCGTGAGGACTGGCACTGGCACTGCTGCCGAGAATCAATGCCAGTGAAGGCAGAATCATCAGATAAATCGCTACAATGATATCACCTACAAAATCAGTCTGGGTGATAGTTGTCCGCCAGAGCATCGTCGAGAGTAATAGCACGCCCGCCAGACCGACAATCGGGGCCACGATAAAAACAGTTTGCTGAGCATCCTGAGGCACAAGCGTTTCCTTGCCCATCAGTTTCATAACGTCATAGAACGGCTGCAAAAGCGGCGGACCAACTCTCCACTGCACAAGAGCGCTGACCTTGCGAACTATCCAGCAAGCAACCAGGCCCAAAATAATGGTAAACACAAAACCTGGAAAAACCAGAATCCAAAATAAATTCTGTAATACCTCAGTCATTTCTTCTCTGCCTTTTATTTATTCTTCAAAAACGGCTCCCATAAACCACCATCGGGAACCTTAACAACAATATCCTCGAAAACCTCTTCAGTACCATCTTCTGCATGAGCTTCTTTGTAATCCAGACTTCCGTCCTGACAGGTACTTACACACAATGGTTTTTCGTCCGGCGCCAATCTGTCTTTGCATACATCACATACGCTGCTTGGAAAAGGAATCAAATCGGTGTATATCGTACCGAACGGACAGGCTATAGCACAACTGCCGCAGCCTGTGCATAGCATATTCGCCCGTTTAAGAATTCCGGCATCATCATTTTTTTTCGACACTTTCTCCAAAGCTCCCTTTGGGCCGGAACTGACTAACAACATCTTGTCCATTATATTGCATTTTTCGCTCGGCACCTTCTCTAAAGCCCCCTGCGGACAGGCATTGATACAAGGCGCCGCCTCGCACCTGCGACATATCAAGGCAAATCGAATCAACTCCAATAGCGAGTCAAATCCTTTGTTCTGCGGATGGTGCTTATACGAGCACTGTACTCCGGACTCTTCCTGAAGTTTGCATTTCGCCAAATCGATTATTAACTTTGCGTTCATAATTACGTATCTCTTATTTCGTATTTAATACTTTGTTTTATAGGCGGCAATTTTCAATCCCATATGTTCGGGTAGCCCTTTACCTGTTCGTAAGTAAAGACAGGGCCATCCTTACATACATAATACTTGCCAAGCATGCAGTGGCCGCACTTGCCTACTCCGCAGCTCATATTTTTTTCCATCGATAGATATATTTGCTCAGGACTGAATCCAAACTCCAATAACTTCAAGGTACCGAATTTCATCATAATCGGCGGGCCGCATACAACTGCCACTGCGTTAGAAATATCAACATCATCAGAGGAAAGTATAGTGGTTACCACGCCAATATTACCGTCCCAGTTGCCGCTTGCTCCATCGACGGTCAGTTTTATATCTACACCATCAATCTTCTGCCACGAGTCAAAAAGAGTGTTTTTATAGATAAAATCATCAGGTGTTTTAGCACCAAATCTACAAACAACAGATTTGAAATCGTTTATTCTGTCAACAAGTGTCAAAAACAAAGACCTTATTGGCGCCAAACCCACACCTCCGCCGATGATATAGACGTCCTTACCAACAAAATCATCAATCGGGTAACCTTTTCCATAAGGCCCTCGAATGCCGATTTTTTGCCCCTTTTCGCAATCATGCAATAAAGCAGTCATGTGACCGGCCTTCATAATCGTTATTTCCATCTTTTTTGTATCTGAAGGTGATGATGAAGGGGTAAAAGGCGCCTCACCAACTCCGGGCAAAGTCAACTCTACAAACTGACCTGTTTCGAACTTGAAAGTTTCTTCCAGTACAACGACAAAACTTTTAATCGTTGGCGATTCATCTATAATATCAACTATTCCGCCGTTTATAGGTTGGTAGAGATTTTGTTTCATTTTGCAGCTTCCGCTTTTGTCTTGTCTTTACCCTTGAGTTCTTCGTTCAACTTTTTTAATACCTTGCGGATATCCACATCGCCCGCTTCGGCATCAACACATCTGCCGCAGCCAACACACATATCGATACCGTATCTTTCAAAAAAATAAGAAAACTTATGCATAAAACGATGCCTGAGTCTGTTGCCAAGTGCTTTTCGTGGATTTGCACCGCCTGCCACCTCAGCGTAAGCAATCCTCATGCAACTGTCCCACATCTTCATCTTCGTAAAATAATCCTCTTGCTTCGTATCATAAAGATAAAAACAATGGCAGGTAGGACATACCCGCGTACACGCCTGGCATTCAACACAAGTTTTCGCTTCTTCTTCATAAACATCAGAATCCTGGCTATTCTCAACCATCTCGTTAATCGGAACATCGAACTTGAGATTTTTATTATTTTGCTCAAGTTGATTTTTTGTCTCAATTCTGTTCTGATCCCGTTCAGCCAATATGGTTTCGGTCGTCTCCGTAAAAAGATTGGAGTGTTTTTGGATAAATTCTTCGCCCTTTTGCGAACCGGCTTCTATAATATATTGGTCCTTTACCCGCGAAACATTCAAATCATACCCTGTTTGAGCAAAGGGCTTTCCGCCTAAAATATTACAGAAACAACTATCAGCCGGCTCAAAGCAATCGGATGAAATAATGAACATTTCCTTCCGTCGGGTTAGATAAAACAAGTCTTCGAATTCATCTTCTGCAAAAACCCTGTCCAGGATTTCTAAAGAACGCAAATCGCAGTATTTAAGCCCGAAAACTGCAAATGGCTTTATATTTTTCGGCTCAGAAGGCGTCGGGTAAACTGCTGCAAGCTCTCGCATGGGGAATAAAAACTCTTTTACAGGCATACAAGTGCGGATGTTATTGAATTCAACCTTGACATTGGAAGAAGGGTCGTATCTATTATATACATAATGCTCTCCGGACTTTTTCGGAACATACAGCTCCATCTCTTCAGCAAGAGCATCCATCAAAGGCTTTAATTCACTTATAAGAACAGTCTGCATAGTACTCACCAAAATTTACCTTTTATTTCATGCTATTCTTATTCATCAACAGCATAATCATCTGACTTAACGATTCAACCTGCCGGCATATAGTAAGGCAGGCAAGCCATGTCCATCGCAATATCAATGGTTATTACTTTAACTTTTTTTGGTACTACTAAATAACACGGAGAAAAATTCAAAATACCTCTTACACCTGCTTTGACCAATTCGTTCGCCATCTCCTGGGCAGCTTTACGTGGCACTGCCAAAACTGCAAGTTTTATTTTCCTTCTCTTTATAGTCCCCAGTTTAGAAATGTTTTCAATCGTGACATTCTTTATTTTTCTGCCAATTTTTTTAGGATTAACATCGAAAGCCGCCGCGATATCCAGGCCATATATACCAAAGCTGGGAAAAGCTAAAATTGCCATACCAAGATTACCTACGCCAACCAAAGCTGCTTTCTGGCCAATATTTAGTTTAAGGATTCGTTTAATTTCCTTTATGAGTTTTCCAACATTGTAGCCTACCCCGCGAGTTCCAAAATCGCCAAAGTAAGAAAAATCTTTTCTTATTTGCCAGGGATAAACACCAACGTAATCTGCCAGACTATTACTTGATATGTTCTTCTGGCCCTGTTCAGATGCAAGAATTAATCCTCGCAAATATATTGGCAGCCGTCGAATAGTCTCATCTGGTATTCTGCTGTATCTCATAATTTATACTTTATAGTTAATACTTGTGTTCACATTCACAATGTCTATTCGCTGCATTATATATATATTCGTTATATCCGTCAATAAAATTAACCTTATTTTTTTGGTGAATTTCAAAAAAATATCTGCTTAATCAATATAAAAGCAACGTTTTAGAATCAATAATGCAGATAAACACACAAAAATTAATAAATAAATTTTGCTGATTTCCCAAAAAACAATATAAAAAAAGTCTGTGAAGGAGATTTACTCGACGAATTCTCAATAATGAGATTTTCTGTCGGACGTCTAAACTTTATGATCAGGGATGTTCACTCTGCATGTTTACCTAAACAAGACCTGCAGGTAAACATCTATCACATACACTTATTTTTGCTGCATCCCTCACACATCGTGGTTTTTTCATCATCGTTCAGTATTGTTATTTTCGGGGAAGATAAGCTGTCCGATTTGTTTTGTATTGTGAAATAATAAAGGAGCCTGTAACTAATAAATCGCTACAGGCTCCGAATTGATAAACAATTATTGGTTAATGAATTGGCCTCGCAGATACTTTACTCAGCCCAATTTGGCCATAGTCGTTTTTCAACTACAAGACTTACTCAGCAATATTGCCGCTAACTTCTACATTGTCAATCGCCCACCACCAGTCATTGCCGGCATCGAATAACCCAAATTCCAAAACCAAACTCCTGGCCCCATCTGGATTCTCCAAATCAACGATGACTGTTTCATTCGTTGCGTCCGGCTTAAAGTTCGGGCTGCTGCCATCGGATTCCCAAAGTAGCAATCTGACAGGATCTGCCCCATCGAATGAGGCAGTCACTAATGCTGTCTGGTGATAATTGTCATCAAATTCAGGACGCCAGCTCGAATCGAATTTGAGTTGAAGCGTACCAGCCTCAAACCCGGAAATATCAATTGCAGGCGTACTTAGCCATGTATCATAAGGATTATCTGAATTAGGCACCGGATGGTCTGCGTCATCCCACTCATCCGGGTCAGCTACAGCAACAGTGCCGCTTCCCAACTCAAACTGAGAACGATTCTGGTCTCCGGCCGCTTCGGTCCACCATAACTTGTCCGTGAAGGCCCATCCCGCCCATTCTGTAACGCCATCAGTAGCCGGGTCACCTATGCCGGCAATTCCGCTTTCGTCAATAGTCCAACCGTCTGGTGGCGTGTCCGTCCATACTTCGTCGCCGGCAAGTTGTTCATCAACATTAGGACCCAATTCCAAACCTTCGAAGTCCTCGTAAAATGCAAGAGCCTTTTCTCTGGGAAAACCGCTGACTTCCAGGTTGTCAATCGCCCACCACCAGTCATTGCCTGCATCGAATAAACCAAACGTCAAAACTACCTTCGCAGCTCCCTTAGGAATGTGTAAATCGACGATGATAGTTTCATTAGTTGATGTATCGGGCTTATAGTTCGCACTACTCGGGTCTGATTCCCATCGGAATAGCTCTACCGGCTCTGCTCCGTCGAAAGAGGCGGTCAGATTCCCTGTCTGGTGATAATTGTCATCAAACTCCGGACGCCAGCTCGAATCGAACTTAATCTGAACCGAACCGACCTCAAAACCGGCTATATCAATTGATGGCGTACTGAGGAAGGTCTTATACCAGCCCGATGCCGCTGAATCTGCATGGTCCGCATCATCCCACTCATCCGGATCGGCCACAGCTACAGTACCTTGTCCCAGCTCAAATTCCAGACGCCTTTGATTACCTGCTATGCCGATCCACCAATCTTTATTCGTGAAGGCCCATCCGGCCCACTCGGTTACACCGTCAGTAGCCGGATCACCGATTCCGGGCACACCACTTTCGTCAACTACCCAACCCTCGGGCGGCGTCTCCGTCCAGACCTCATCGCCAGAACTCTCATCCACATTCGGGCCAAGCTCCAGGCCTTCGAAATCCTCCGAAAGAACCACGATTCTTTCCCTCGGAATACCGCTGACCTGCACGTTGTCAATTGCCCACCACCAGTCGTTGCCGGCATCGAGCATACCAAACGTAACGACCATCTTTGTGGCGCCTGAGGGCCGTTCGATGTTAACTGTAACGATCTCACTGGTAGCATCGGGCTTAAAGGATGCTCCAGGCTGCGATTCCCACCGCAGGACTTCAACTGGGTCGCCACCGTCGAATTGTACCGTGACATTCGCAGTCTGTGTGTCTTCCGGGCGCCAGCTCGAATCAAATTTGAGCTGCAATGTACCTGCTCCGGCTTTTATCGCAGAAACATCAATCTCGGGAGTACTAAGGAAGCTATTCAGCAGACCCTCGGTACGGGCCATATCATCCCATTCATCCGGATCTACTATCGCCACTGTACCGTTCGCCAACACAAACTGGCTGCGTTCCTGATCCTCGGCTGTTTCTGCCCACCATGTTTTGTTAGCGAAACTCCATCCGGCCCACTCAGTAACGCCATCGTTGGCTGGATCGCCGGCTCCGGGAACACCGCTATCATCAATTGCCCAGCCATCAGGGGGACTTTTTGTCCAGACTTCATCGCCTGCAAGTGCCTCATCCACGTTCGGCCCCAGAACCAGACTTTCGAAATCCTCTTCGAATAACACAATTCTTCCTGTTGTTGGTATGCGGCGAACCACTCGAATATCATCAATGAGCAGCCTGCCTCGGCCGCCAAGTTCTGGATTCTCCTTTTCGCCGACTCCAATGGCAATCTCTTTAATCGCTGTTAAGTCAACACCTGCACTCTGGAATTCTTCCAGGGGAATTGCCCACAACTGCCAGTCATCGGCAAAAACTGCCTCCTGACCATTTGGATGATATACCGTGCCGGTTGTGCCTGCGGCATCTTGCAATCTTAAATACAGCGGGTCGGGAAAATTGCTGCCGATTCCTATATCCTGCGACTCAATGAGTGGCCCTTGTGAGCCGGCCGTGACGTTGGAAAATGTCGCCTCGCACGTGGCTTTGGCATTGTGGGCAGAAACAATAAGACCTACGTAAACATCCTGGCTCATCGGCATGCTCCAGCTTGATGGATCGGTCGGATCATTGCTTTGTACAGGCAACCAGTTGACACCATCGGCGGAGTGCTCAGCGGTGAATACGTTGTTGGCCGAACGCGTTAGCTTAATCCAATGCGGACCGGCAATAACACCGGTATCGGTGTGCGTGCTGTAACTATCCTGGGCCACATTAGACCTGAACTGAAACGCCACCCTGCCAGACGATGTTACTGCCACCATTGCATAGATCGAGTCCGCCTCCAGCGTGTTACGAATCATCACACCCGCCTTGGCCCAGGAATGAGTGTCACTCAGACTTTCTACCTTCGCTACAATCGAACCGGGTCCATTGAGAGTCTTGTATGCAAAGTGAAATTCGTCAGATGTCCCTCCTATGTCCGCCCCGGAGCCGGTCATGATATATGTCTGAGTCGCCGCATCAAAACTGAGACTGCCGACGCCGGCCGGCCGACCTTGAAACCAAAGAGTCAGTCCCGTCAGTCCGTTCAGGGTATAGTCCTGTGAACTATCAAATGCGCGCACGACTTCAGAATAGGAAGCAATGTTGTTATCATAGAAAAACGGCATGGACTGTACACCAATGTGAACAATGGTTTGCTCTGTAAAAGGAGGATCTGTATAACCTGCCTGAGAGCCGTTTGCCGCGTCATCCCATCCGTCTTTCCAAATATCATATATCCTGTCGGGTGGATAATCGTTGTAATCCTCGAAATCATCCACAATCACAAACTCGGCCGTTATAAAGCTCCAGATGTCACCTGGCATGCTCGTGCCATCGGATGCTTCCTCGTCAATGCGCCAAAAATATGTAGCTCCCGGCAAAAGCGTACCCGGCTCGAAGCTGAGTGCCGCCTGGTTGCCTTGTGACGTTCCGCCGGTACCGGCTGCCACATCGGCCTCGCTGGTTCCAAGATAAACATTACGAGAAACCGCATCGAGAGCTGGGGCCCAGCTAAGGATTTCATTTGTCATTACTTCCGTTTGACCATTTGCAGGCTGTGGCCTCCATGCGGTCGCTGATGTGGTGGAACTGTTGAACAATTCCACCACCTCTTCATCGGTTAGACTACCCTTATAAACGCGGGCCTCGTCAATAGTGCCAGTCAGAAAATCACTTGGCACGTCGCCATCCCATTCCTGCCCGAGAGACCAGCGGTCGTCTGCGCTGAGGCTGAAATTCGCCTCGTGACTATTTTCCGGTACTCCATCGACATAAACGTAACCGGTACCGCCCCGCCGCACATACGTTAGCATGTGCCACTCGCCATCGGTAACGATGGTTGTCGAATGGCCTTCGTAGCCATTATCATCATACATCGCCAATCTCTGGTTTTCGGTAGCGAGCAAAGCCACATTGCCGCCGGTACCGCTATTTATTGAAAACCAATCGCCTGTATCCGCAGTCTTGACCCAGGCGCTCATGGTGATGTCATTACCCTGAATATTATCAGCGACACCGTCCATCGTGATATAGTCGTCCCCGTCAAGAAATACAGCCTGGCCGAGCCAGCCCTCGACATACTCCGGGTCGCCGGCAAGTGTCGCCTCATTATTCAAACCGGACGAATCAAGCGTATCTCCATCGAACGTCCACCACCCGACAAGATCAGCGGCATTGATTGTGCTTCTCAGAAACAGACTCAACACCAAAATAAAAGATAAATTGATCAATTTTCTGGACATCAAAAATCCTCCTTTTGAAATATAAAAATGAAAACAATCCAAATTCAAAAACCAATAGTGATTATCGGAAATGG